>CAXTRP010000194.1:5248-6139 GCA_964246615.1 uncultured Caulobacteraceae bacterium
CGGGTGATCGCCAGTTCATCCACATCGATCCGGAACGCGCAGCCGCCACCCCCTTTGGCGGCGCCATCGCCCACGGATTCCTGCTCCTGTCGCTGTTGCCTGCGCTTCAGCAGACGATGCAACGGCCGCGGGTGGAGGCGCGGATGAGCGTGAACTACGGCTTCGAGCGCGTGCGCTTCGTGACGCCGGTGCGCTCCGGTTCGCGCGTCCGCGCACGCTCCACCCTGGTGTCGGTGGAGGAGAAGCGACCGGGTCAGTTGCAGCAGCTGGCTGACATCACGCTGGAGATCGAGGGCGCCGACAGGCCGGCGCTGACCGCGGCCTGGATCGGCCAGGTCTTCTTCTGAGAGCATCCTGAAATGGAGCCCGGGCTTCCAACCGTCGACGAGCTGAACCTTTATGCCGCGATCGGCGCTGATACGGGCTCGCCACCCGTAGCCGTGACGGTTATGTGTGGCTAAGGTTGAAACGGCTGTCGCAAGCCTGGAGGAGGAATCGTGAATCAAGCCGAGCTGATCGCCAAGGTCGCTGACGAGGTCGAACTCAACAAGGCGGAAGCCGGTCGGATGGTCGAGGCTGTCCTCTCCGCGGTGGCCGAAGCCTTGAAGGGCGGAGAGAAGGTCAGCCTGCAAAGCCTGGGCGTGTTCGACATCACAGACCGCGCCGCCCGCCAGGGTCGCAACCCCGCCACCGGGGAGTCCATCCAGATCGCGGCGAGCAAGGCGATCAAGTTCCGCCCCACCAAGAGCCTGAAGGACGCCGTGAGCCCGCCGCCGGAAGCCCGGTCCAAGCCGACCAAGGCCGCGCCGAAGAAGGCGCCGGCCAAGAAGGCTCCCGCCAAGGCTTGAATCGACGTCCGCCGCGCGCGGGGCGGCACGAGCCTTACGGGCT
>CAXTRP010000195.1:0-1690 GCA_964246615.1 uncultured Caulobacteraceae bacterium
GTGATGGCGATGCGCTCCCGTTCGCCCTCGCGCCGCTCCACCACCAGCCGGCCGACCTGGGCGTCGTCGTGGAAGGCGTAGCCCTTGATGGCGTCCAGCAGCGCCTTGGCCAGGTTGTCGAGGTCGAGCCAGGGCGGGTCGCCGGTGTACTCCATGACGATCTCCACGCTGTAGTCGCCCCAGACCGGCCGGGCGCGTCGCCACTCCTTGCGAAAGAACTCGTAGATCAGCGGCTTGTAGTATTTGGCCTGGGTGGTGAGCCCGTCCACGGTGATCTCCATCCCATGGCCGGCGGTTTCCCGCGCGCGCACCCGCCCTATGCCGACCCAATCCTGCTGCTTTTCGTCGCCGTTCACGCGGCGAGGATGGAAGGGGTGGAGGAGACGGGCAAGCGTTGCGTTGAACAGTCAGCCTTCCATCCAGCCCGCGACAAGGGTTGTGGAGGGGCTCTGGTCCATCCTGCTGAGGCGCTCGGACCCCATCGAAGCGGCAAGACGCGCTTTGACAGCGGCCGGGTCGCACCCGATGGTGGCCGGCGGGCTGACGGGGGCAGGCGATGACGCGGTGGTGGTTAGGTTTGGTCGCGGTCGCCCTCGGCTTCACCACCGTGCCGGCCGCCGCCCAGGCGCCGCCGGCCCTCACCCTGGAACAGGCGCTGAGCTATCCGTTCATCAGCGGGCTGGTCGCCGCCGAGCACGCTGACCGCATCGCCTGGGTGGAGGACGTGCGGGGCGTGCGCAACGTCTGGGTGGCCGACGGACCGGGCTTCAGGCCGCACGCCGTCACCCGCTACACCGCGGACGACGGCCAGGAGCTGACCGGCCTGACCTTCTCGCCGGACGGACGCCGGCTGCTCTACGTGCGCGGCGGCGCGCACGACGCGAACTGGCCCGCCGACAAGAACCTCGCGCCAGACCCCGCCGGCGACCCCGAAGAACCCAAGGTGACGATCTGGAGCGCCGCGCTCGGCGGCGGGGCGCCGGCCAAGGTCGCGGAGGGGGACTTCCCCGCGCTCTCGGCCCGGGGCGTGCTGGCCTATGTCAAGGACGACCAGGTCTGGACCGCACCGCTCGACGGCCAGGGCAAGGCCGAGCGGCTGTTCTTCGATCGCGGCAAGGATGGGGGCCTGACCTGGTCGCCGGACGGCTCACGCCTGGCCTTCGTGTCCAACCGCGGCGGCCACGCCTTCGTCGGCGTCTTCACCGACAAGGCTCATCCGCTGACCTACCTCGCGCCCTCGACCGGCAAGGACGCCAACCCGGTATGGTCGCCGGAAGGCGCGCGGGTAGCCTTTACCCGCCAGCCCGGCGACGGCGGCGCGCCCGAGCCTCTGCTGACCCAGGTCCCCCACCCCTTCGCCATCTGGACCGCCGATGCGGCGAGCGGCGAGGGTCGGAAGGTGTGGTCGAGCCCAAGGACGCTCGACGGCTCCTACCCGGATGCGATCACCGGGGTGAACCTGAACTGGGGCGCGGACAGCCGGATCGGCTTCGCCGCGGACCTCGACGGCTGGCGCCACCTCTACGCCGTCCCGGCGATGGGGGGCGAGGCGACGCTCCTGACCCCTGGCCGCTTCATGGTGGAGGACGTCTCCCTCTCCAAGGACAAGCGCGCCTTCCTCTACAACGCCAATACGGGAACGGCGGCCGGAGACATCGACCGCCGTCACCTCTACCGCGTAGCCTTGTCC
>CAXTRP010000195.1:1700-6132 GCA_964246615.1 uncultured Caulobacteraceae bacterium
GCTGACTGCCGGGGACGGGATCGAGACGGCGCCGGTTCCCGCCGCCGACCGCGTCGCCTACGTGGCCTGGGGGACGAAGCGCCCTGCGGAGGTGGCCATCGTCGGCCCGCAAGGCGTCCAGCCGCTCGCCACGGGTGCGGCGGAGGCCTACGCCGCTGACGCCCTGGTCCCGCCCCGGCTCGTGGAGTTCCACGCAGCGGACGGGACCGTGGTGCAGGGCCAGCTTTTCCAGCGAGCCGACGGCGCGGCGCCCAAGCCGGGCCTGATCTTCGTCCACGGCGGGCCCAAGCGCCAGATGCTGCTGGGCTGGCACTACATGGACTATTACTCGAACGCCTACGCCGTGAACCAGTACCTGGCGGCGCACGGCTTCACGGTGCTGGCGGTGAACTACCGGCTCGGCATCGGCTACGGCCGCGCCTTCCAGGAGCCGGCGCATGCGGGCTACGCTGGCGGAGCGGAGTACCAGGACGTGCTCGCCGCCGCACGCTACCTTCAGGGCGTCGCCGGCGTCGATCCGGCGCGCATCGGCATCTGGGGCGGCTCCTACGGCGGCTACCTGACCGGGCTGGCGCTCGCCAGGAACTCCGACCTCTTCAAGGCGGGGGTGGATTTCCACGGGGTGCACGACTGGTCCACCGACCTCGACGTGTGGGCCCAGCCGGCGGACAAGCGCTACGAACAGGGCGACCGGGCCGAGGCGATGCGGGTGGCCTTCCAGTCCTCCCCCGACGCGGACGTGAAGACCTGGCGCTCGCCGGTGCTGCTGATCCAGGGCGACGACGACAGGAACGTCCACTTCTCCGAGACGGTGGATCTCGCCCGCCGCCTGGACGCGCAGGGCGTGCGCTATGAGGAGATGGTGATCCCGGGCGAGATCCACGGCTTCCTGCGCTATGCCAGCTGGCTGCAGGCCGACCGCGCGACGGTGGACTTCCTCACCCGCGAACTCGGCGCGCGGTAGCCAAGCTCCGCACCTTGCCGCGGGTCGGGGATCGGCTTCGCCGTTCGGGACAACGGCGATAGGGTGGGGGGCCGAAGCCGTGCGGGCTCGAACCCGTCGGTTGCTTCCTGGGAGCTGCACGTGCGCCTGTTCGCCCTGTCCGCCGTCCTTGTCGTCCTGAGTTCAGCCGCGGTGGCGCAGCCCGCCCCGCCCAGCCCTGCGGCCCAATCTGCAGCGACGTCCAAGCCCGTCGATTACGCGGACGCCGCCGCCTGGGTCTGCCGCCCGGGGCAGGAGGGCGTCTGCACCAAGGGCCTGGACGCCAGGGTGGTCAGCGCCGACGGGGCGCGCACGCCCGAGGCCTTCCAGCCGGCCGTCAATCCCCCCATCGATTGCTTCTACGTCTACCCGACCGTCTCCCAGGAGGACGCGCCTTATAGCGACATGGCGGCGGCTCCCGAGGTGCAGGCGGTGGTGCGCAGCCAGGCGGGGCGGCTCACCTCGCGCTGCCGGCTGTTCGCGCCGCTCTACCGCCAGATCACCATGTCGGGCCTGCGCCAGGACATGGCCACCGGCGCGCACCTCGACTTCCGCGCTCCCTACCGCGACGTCCTGGCGGCCTGGCGCTGGTACATGGCCAACGAGAATCACGGTCGAGGCGTGGTGCTGCTCGGGCACAGCCAGGGAACCATCCTGCTGCAGCGCCTTATCGTGGAGGAGATCGACGGCAAGCCTGCGCAGAAGCGGCTGGTCAGCGCGTTCCTGGCCGGCGATCCGTCGCTTGCGGTTCCGCCGGGCGCGCGGGTCGGCGGCGACCTGAAATCCATCCCGACCTGCGGGTCGGCGGCGGAGGTCGGCTGCGTCTATGTCTGGGCGGACTACCTCGCCGACGACGCCAGCCCGGACCGCAACTTCGGCCACAATGACGGCGCCAGCCGGCTCGCCGCCTGCGTCAGCCCCGCGGCCCCGGGCGGCGGCGTCGGAGCGCTGAAGGCCTACCTGCCCAAGCCCGTGTTCGCGCCGACCGGCGATCCGCCGTGGATCGCGCTGGTCGGCCAACTCTCCGCGCAGTGCGTGAGCGACGCCCAGGGCGACGTGGTGCGGGTCGCCATCCTGCCCGGGCGATACGCCGGCACGTTGGAAGCCGGGCTCAAGCGGCGCGGGACGCGGCCGGGGTGGGGCCTGCATTCCTTGGACATGAACCTGGCCCAGGGTTCGATCCTTGAAGTCCTCGCCGCGGAAAGCGCCACCTGGGCGCGGCGCTGATCCCGGCGGAACACGGGCCGCAGGGGGCCTGACGACCCGCGCCGAAGCCTATGCCGACGATGCGGCGCGGGCGGCCCGGCTCAGCCGCGGAACAGGCTGAGCAGGTTGGAGGAGGAGGCGTTGGCGATGGACAGGGCCTGAATGCCAAGCTGCTGCTTGGTCTGCAGGGCCTGCAGGGTGGCGCTCTCGGCGGCGACGTCGGCGTCCACCAGGTTGCCGATGCCGGTGGTCAGGCTGTCGCTGAGCTTGGATGTGAAGGTCAGGTTGGCGGTGACCTGGTTGGCCTCGGTGCCCAGCTTGGAGACCGCGAGGTTCACCTTGGTGATCGAGGACTCGATGGTGGTGAGCAGGTTGGACGCCTGGGTGGCGGAGGCGAAGCTCGCGGTCGCCGACAGGGTCAGGTTGGGGCCGCCCAGCGCCAGCGACTGCGGTGCCAAGGTGAGCTTGTCGGCGCTGTTGGGGCTGGACAGCGCGTAGAGCGCAGGCGCGCCGCTGACCAGCAGGTTGGCCCCGTCGAAGCTGGCGTTGGTCACTGCGTTCTTGATCTGCACGATGAGCGACTGGAAGTCGGAGTTCAGCGCCGCGCGGTCGGAGGTGGCCAGCGAGGTGTCCGACGCCTCCAGCGTCTTCGCCTTGATCTGGTTCAGCAGGTCCGAGATGGTCTGGCCCGAGGAGACCGCCACGTCGAGGACCGAAGACGCCCGGTTAAGCGAGTCGGTCACGGCGCTAAGCGCCGACACCTGGGAACGCTGGCTCTGGGCGATGTCCCAGATCGCGCCGTCATCCTTGGCGCCGGCGATCTTCAGCCCGGTGGAAACCTGGTTCTGCGCCGTCTCGAGCGACTGGTTGGTGGAGTTCAGAGACTGCAGCGCGATGAGGGCGCCGGAGTTGGTGTTGATGCTGTTCAGCGACATCACGCGTTCCTTTTCGATCTCAAGGGAGTGTCCGGATCGTCGTTGGGGACGTCGGCGGCGAGAAACTACTGGCAGGCTCTATCGCAAGCGCGGGACCACTCCGGCCGGTCGTTAACCCTCTGTATTTACTACGCCGACAAGGCGGCCCGCTGCGACGCCATAGGCAAGGCCAGCCCTCTCGCGGCTAATTTTGCCGGGCAGGAGCGACATTTGGCGCCACACTTTGCGGGGGGCCGCCCAAGCGTTCCGCCGGCCCGGCGCCTTCCGCCTCAAGGAAGCGGCGAAGGGCTTCAGGGTCGGTCCCCTTGGCCAGGAAGGCGTCGCCGACAGCCCTCGCCAGGACCAGGACCAGGCCCGTGGCGTCGGCCTTCTTGTCCTGCATCATGTGGCCGGCCAGTCGGTCGGCGCCGAAGGGCTCAGCCGCCAGGGTGTGCAGACGTGTGGGCAGGTGGGCGTTGGCGATGGCGGCTTCGGCCCGCGACGCCGCCTCTGCGGTGCAGAAGCCGAGTTCGGCCGAGAAGCGGAAGGCCATGGCGCAGCCTGCGCCGACCGCCTCTCCGTGCAGCAGGGCCTCGTCGAACCCGCTCTCACTCTCCAGGGCGTGGGCGAAGGTGTGGCCGAGGTTGAGGAGCGCCCGGCGGCCTGTGTCGCGCTCGTCCTCGGCCACGATCTCGGCCTTCATCTCGACGCAACGGGCGACCGCGTAGGCCAGCGGACCTGGCCGGCGCGCCAGCACCGCCTCGCCGTTCGCCTCCAGCCAGGCGAAGAAGGCGGCGTCGCCGAGCAACCCGTACTTCAGCACCTCGGCGAAGCCTGCCCGCATCTGGCGGTCCGGCAGGCTCTCCAGCACGTCCAGGTCGGCCAGCACGAAACAGGGCTGGTGGAAGGCGCCCACCAGGTTCTTGCCGGCCGCGGTGTCGATGGCCGTCTTGCCGCCGACGGAGCTGTCCACCTGGGCCAGCAGGGTGGTGGGGATCTGAATGAAGTCGATCCCGCGCTTGTAGATGGCGGCGGCGAAGCCCGCCAGATCGCCCACCACGCCCCCGCCGAACGCGATGATCCGGTCGCCACGGTCGAGCTTCATGGCCAGCAGCCGGTCGGTGAGGTCCTGCAGGCCCGCAAAGCTCTTGGTCTGTTCGCCCGGCGGCAGAACGATCATGCTCGCCGCGATCCCGCAGCCCTGCAACGCCGCCGCCAGCCGCTCGCCATGAAGGCCGGCCACGTGGCGATCGGTGACCACCGCGGTGCGTCGGCGCGGAAGGTGCGGCGCGAGCAGCTCGCCCGCACGGTCCAGCAGCCCCGGCCCGAT
>CAXTRP010000196.1:0-6107 GCA_964246615.1 uncultured Caulobacteraceae bacterium
GGCGGGCGGCTGATCTGAGGCCATGTCGCGCGATGCGCCCGCCAGGGTGCGGCCGTAGTCGGCGGTGCTCTTCTGGGCCGAGGTGATGGCCTGCGCCACCTGGGCCAGCTGGGTGTCCAGGTGCTGGCCCGCGTCGCGGAGTTCCTCGTCCAGGCGCCCGCGGGGCAGGAAGCGAGCGGCCAACTCCTCGCTGCAGGCCTCGGTGATCGGCTTGCCGGCAGCGGTCAAGGCGCGGATTTCGCGGCCAAGCGGGCCATCGGCGTCGGCGGCGACGTGCAGCCACAACTCGAAGTTCAGCGGCGTAGGCCACACGCCCGCCGCCTTCATGGCGACCAGCGCAGCGGCGGCGAGCTCATAGGACTGGGGGCCCCTGAGGGCGAGCTCGATATTGCTAGCCTTGTCGTCCGCCATATTCACCGCCCGCCCGATCTCGCCGCCGGGTCTACAGCGAAGGGTTGAAACGGCAGGTAAATGCGACGGGCCGCGGGCGGCTCAGACTTCCAGTTCCAGCGCGTCCTTCAGCTTGGCGACAGGCGGTAGAGGCGTGGCGCGGAGCAAAAAGGCAGGCGCGTCCGCGCCAAACCCGACGCGCTCGTGATCCCGCGGCTCGTCGCGGTCGCTTCTGGCGTCCGAGCCATAGCGCGCGGCGCGATCGCGACCGGGGCGATCGGCTCCGGATCGCGACGATGCAGGCCGTTCGAGCGCGCGCTCGACACTTGGCCGCACGGCGGCGGCCTGCGGAACGGCGGCGTCCGAGACAGCCGGCTCTCGCTCGGACCGGTCACGCTCGGACCGGTCACGCTCTGGCCGATCACGCTCGGACCGGTCACGCTCTGGGCGTGCGCGGCGGGGAGACCGGGCGCGAGCGGGTTCCGGCGCCTCGGGTGGGGCTGCAAGGTCGGCCGCGCCGGCCTCGCCCGCGCTAGGCTTGGGATCGGCCCTCGCATCGCGACGCCCGCGCTCCCCACGCTCCCGGCCGGAGGGTCTGCGACGACGCTCGCCGTCCTCGCGGCCTTCCGCCTCCAGCTTGCCCCAGTCGAGATCCAGCGTGACGGTCTCAGGCTCCTTCTTGGTGAGCTTGAGCACCTTATCGTAACCCTTGGCGTCGGCGGGGGTGACGATCATGAACGCCTCGCCCGAGCGGCCGGCCCGGCCGGTGCGCCCGATACGGTGGACGTAGTCCTCCGCATGGTGGGGTACGTCATAGTTGAACACCTGGCCGACAGCCGGGATGTCGAGCCCGCGCGCCGCGACGTCTGAGGCCACAAGGATCGTCAGGCCGCCGTTTCGGAAGTTCTCCAGCGTCTTGGTGCGCTGCGACTGGTCCAGGTCGCCATGGATCGGTGCGGCGTCGAAGCCGTGCCGGATCAGCGACTTGGCCACCACGTCCACTTCCGACTTCCTGTTGCAGAAGACGATGGCGTTCTTCACTTCCGCGCCGGAGATCAGGGCGCGGAGCGCCGTGCGCTTGGCCTTGGGCTCGGCCGAGGGTATGTTGGCCACATACTGGGTGATGGTCTCCGCGGTCATGGCAGGCCGCGTGGCCTCGATCCGGGTCGGGTCCTTAAGGAACTGGGTGGTGAGCCGGGTTATCTCCGGCGGCATGGTGGCGCTGAAAAACAGGGTCTGGCGCTTGGGGGGCGTCAGCTTGAAGATGCGCTCGATGTCGGGGATGAAACCCATGTCGAGCATGCGGTCGGCCTCGTCGACCACCATCATCTCGACCCCGATCAGCATGATCTTCTTGCGCTCGAACAGGTCGAGCAGCCGGCCGGGCGTGGCGATCAGCACGTCCACGCCGCGGTCGAGCTTGCGCAGCTGTTCGTCGAAGGAGACACCGCCGATCAGCAGCGCCCAGGACAGCTTGGTCCCCTTGGCGTACTTCTCAAACGAGGTGGCGACCTGATCGGCCAGTTCTCGCGTGGGCGCCAGCACCAGGGCGCGCGGCATCTGGGCCTTGGAGCGGCCGGACACCAGCCGCTCGATCATGGGGATGGTGAAGGCGGCGGTCTTGCCGGTGCCGGTCTGGGCGATGCCAAGCACGTCGCGCCCGGCCATCGCCACGGGAATCGCCTGTTCCTGGATGGGCGTGGGCGTGGTGTAGCCGGTGTCGATCACCGCCTGGAGGACTTCGGGGCGAAGTCCGAGCTGGGAGAAGTCGGTCATGTCTCGTCGGAAAGCGACCAGGGCCGGCGGATGCGCCGTCGAAGCGTAAAGCCCGATTCCCGGTCTGGCTTTGTCGATCTAGGTGAGAGCCGTGGAAAGTCAAGGCGCAGTAGCTGATGGTCCCTCGGGCCAAGGTTAAGCAGCGTTGGAGAGCGACAGACTGCCGACTGGAAACTTGGGCGAAGTTGGATAATGTGAATCGCGTCGGGTCCTGGGGGAAAGAATACCGCTTTGAAGCCTCAGGAACTCGGTCGGAGCTTCGCGGCGGTTGTCGTCAAGGTCTTCGTGATCACCGCATGGATGTCTCTGTTCATTCCCCATGCCGCCGAAGCAGCCTTGGGACGTCGACTCGACAGTGTCGAAGTCGATCGCGTCCAGATGGCGGCTCGAATGACTACGACGAGTAAGGCGACGCACACGGTTCAGACTCTAAGCTTGGCCAACGGCGGCGTCGTGCATGAATTCGTGAGCAGCGGCGGCGTCGTCTTCGCCGTGTCCTGGCGCGGGCCGGGGCGCCCCGACCTGCGCCAACTGCTGGGTGACCATTTCGAGACGCTTCAGACCGACACCGTCCTGCATGCCGGGAGACGGTTGAAAAGGCCCCTGGCGGTGGAACGCCCCGACTTCATCGTGCACAGCGGAGGACATCCGGGCGCCTTCTGGGGAGTGGCCTTTCTTCCCCATGTCGCGCCGCCGGGGCTTACCCTCAGAGAGATCCAGCAGCCGTGAGCCCGCTTTTCAGGATCTGCATCCTCGCGCTACTGCTTCCGATAGTTGCGGCCTGCGGCGGCCACGGCGGCGGCGGAAGCGCCGGCGTGAGCGCCACGCCGGCGCCGGTGGTGACCGCAGCGCTGAGCAACTTCGCCGCCCTGACGGTGGACGCCGGGCCGCCGGTCCTGAACACCGGTTCGAACGCCTATATCTCCGACAATGTCGCCTTCGTCTCGGTGACGCTCTGCGCGCCTAAGACCACCCAATGTCAGACCATCGACCACGTTCAGGTCGATACCGGGTCGGTAGGACTGCGGATCGTGCAGTCCGTGCTGGACCCCACCCTGCTCGCGGCGCTGCCGCACGAGAACGACGCCGGCGCCCATCAGCTAGGCGAATGCTATCAGTACGTGGACGGCTACGCCTTTGGCTCGGTGCGTCAGGCGGACTTCAAGATCGGCGGCGAGACGGTTTCCGCTATGCCGCTCCAGATCATCGGCGACACGGGCGCGTTCGCGATCACGCCTTCGAGCTGTTCGGCCGGCGGGGGCGCCAACCTGACTTCGGTCCAGAGCATAGGAGCGAACGGCATCATCGGGCTTGGCGTCACGACCACCGATTGCGGTGCGGCCTGCACCACAGCGGGAGGATACGGCGCGGCCATCTATTACGACTGCCCGACGTCTGGATGCAGCGCCATCGTAGGCGAGGCCTCGACCGCGTCAGCCCCGTTCCAGCAACTGCCCAATCCCGTGGCGGCCATGGCCGTGGACAACAACGGCGTCGTCATCAGCCTGCCTGCGGCCCCCGCAGGCGGCGAAGCGAGTTTGACCGGTACGATCTACTTCGGCATCGGGACCCAGACCAACAACGGGCTGGGCTCAGCCCATGTCCTGGCGACGACCACCTCCGCCAGCCCGGACGGGGCGGGCCTGATCACCGCGACGTACCAGGGGCAGAGCCTGCCTGAAAGCTTCCTGGACAGCGGGACCAACCTCTATCTCTTCGTGGACGACACCCTCGCGCTCTGCACGGATAAAAACTTCACCGGCTATTACTGTCCCACCGCGCCGCTGCAGCTCAGCCCCACGATCGCCGACCTGAACGGAGCGGCGGTGGATGCGTCCTTCAGCCTCAACAACGCCCAGGCGCTGCTGTCCACCGACGGTACGTCCGTGCTGCCCGGCGTCGGCGCGAACCCGACGGCCCAGAACATCACCAACGCCTATCCGACCAGCTTCGACTTCGGCCTGCCGTTCTTCTATGGCCGCACCGTCTACACCGCCATCGAGGGCCGTCCGGCGGGCGGTGTCATGGGGCCGTACTTCGCCTACTGACGCGCTGAAGGTGGCTTCCGAAAGGACAAGGCCGCTGCACAGCCGGTGGACACCTCGTTTTTCGACAAGCTCAGGATGAGGTGAGTGCGAGCGGTCTCAGCTCAGCGGGTCACGCTCACGCCTAGCGGTGGATGGCCCGCGCCAGCGCCTGGGCGGCCTGCTCGGGCGTGCGCTTGTCCTCCGCTCGATCCACGCTCAGGTTCGCCGCGCGCATGGCCTCCACCGAGAGCGCACCAACCAGGGGCTGCAGGACGCTGCGAAGCCGGGCGTCGCCCGAGCGGCGCGGCGACAGCAGGATCACCGCATCGTAGCTGGGGGCGGCGCCCTTCGGATCGGAGAGCGCGACCAGCTTGTCGGCGGTGATGCGGCCGTCCGAGGAGAAGGCGGAGATCACGTCGACCTCACCACCGGCGACGGCGCTGTACATGAAGGTCGGCTGGTAACGCTTCTCGGCGCGAAACTGCAGGCCGTAGGCCGACGACAGCGCCCGCCACTCCGGCCGCGACAGGAACTCCAGGTCGGAGCCCAGGATCAGGCTGGAAGCGTGGGGGGCCAGATCCGACAGGCTGGCGACATGCAGGCCTGCCGCACGGTCGGCCTTCATGGCCAGGACATAGGCGTTCTCAAAGCCCAGCGCGCCCAGCACCGTGACGCCGTAGCGGGCCTTCAGTTCCTCGGTCAGCCGCGCCAGCAGCACGGCGCGGGGCGGAGTGTCCTTGTGGCCGAGCACGTTGGTCCAGAGCGTCCCGGAGTAGTCCACATAGGCGTCCAGGTCGTTGGCGGCGAGCGCCCGGAAGACGATCACCGAACCGAGGTCGGAGCGCTGCACCACGCCCGCGCCGGCCGCCTTCAGCCGGTCGCTCATCAGGTCGGCCAGGGTGTACTGTTCGGCGAAGTTCTTGGCGCCGATGACGTAGGGCGTCGGCCCGCCCGCGCCTGCGGCCAGTGGCAGGAGCGCCAGGACCGTTCCCGCCAACAGGCCGCCGCAGCCCAGCACCAGCCGCAGCCGCGAACGCCTGGCCAGACCCGTCTCGACCAGGGCCAGCAGGCCGTCTACGCTGAGCGCCAGGACGGCGGACGCTGCACAGCCGAACAGCACCAGCACCCAGTTCTCGGTCTGAAGCCCTGAGAAGATGTAGTCGCCGAGGCTGGTCCAGCCGACGGCGGTCGACAGCGTCGCGGCCCCGATCACCCAGACCGCGGCGGTGCGTACCCCCGCCATGATCACCGGCGCGGCCAGCGGCGCCTCGACCTGGATCAGGCGCTGGCGAGGGGTCATGCCCACCGCCCTGGCCGCCTCCACCACCGCAGGGTCGAGCCCGGTGAGCCCCGCCACGCCGTTCCGCAGTATGGGGAGCAGCGCGTAGAGGCTGAGCGCCAGCAGCGACGGCAGGAAACCCAGCGCCGAAAAGCCGTGACCGCTCACCATCCTGGCCAGGGCGGCGAGCGCCAGCAGCAGCGGGTAGAACAGCGCCAGCAGCGCCAGGCTAGGCACCGTCTGCACCAGGCTTGCAAAGCCCAGCGCCGGCAACCGTACCGCCGGGATGCGCGCCGAGGCCAGCGCGAGCGGCAGGCCGACCACAAGCCCCAGCAGAAGCGCCGCCGCGCTCAGCGCCACATGCCCGGCGAGATAACCGGGCAGCAGGACCCAGGCGGCGTGGACCTGCTCAGCCATCGCCGCCAACCGACAGCCCCAGCCGCTCGGCCACACGCTCCGCCTGGCGTCTGGGGCTGGCCATCAATTCGCGGACGTAGGGAGGCGCGTCCCCGTCCATCAGTGCGCGGGGCTCGCCTTGCGCCAGCACCCGGCCGGATTGCATCACGGCGATGGCGTCGGCCAGCAGCACGGCCTCCAGCACGTCGTGGGTGATCATCACCGTGGTCAGGCCGAGC
>CAXTRP010000197.1:0-6075 GCA_964246615.1 uncultured Caulobacteraceae bacterium
TTCCCCAGCGGCGCGAACATCTCGCGCAGGGCGCCGACCACTGCCGGCGCGATCACGAACTGACTGCCGAAAGAGACGAGCACCGCATCCTTCACCAGGTAGTCGTTGGCGTGATCGACCCAGATCAGCCGGTCATCCCCGATGCCCAGCGCGTCCAGAAAGTCGATGAAGGGCGATGCTTTCGCCCTCCAATCCATGAACAAAGCAACTTCTGGATCAAGGAGCAGGTCCGGCCTCAACATCTTGAGGACTGCGACACGAGCCAACCAGTTGAGCATCCAGTGATAATAGTTGCCATCGATCGGACCGCCGATGATCGCGCATTTGCGAAAAATTTCGATCGGCGACGGGGCTTCGAACTCATAGCGCCCATCGGCGATCTTAGCGCGCGGCCTCCAGAAAGGGAGAACCCCCTCGTAGGTTTGGTTGATGAAGAGTCGCCCGTTCTTCATGTCGATCGGCAGATAGATGGTGGTGACCGCCACCTGCTGAGCCTCGAAGACGGTCAACACGTCCTCTTGAGACGATCGCCCACGCAGAAGCGAGATGGCCTCCACAGTGCGGCGCACTGCGCCGGGATATTCGGCGGAAACATCGACGTCTCGCACCACCACTCCGTTTGAAGAGATCGCCACGCCTGGCGCTTCGAGGGCTGACGCGACTTGTCCGTTGGACGGCTCGAGCGGCGAGCCCGAATTCCGCTGCGACGTTCCAGCGTCGATCCTGGGGACGCTGCGCTTACGCGTAAGGTTAAGGAAATGGCGCCAAGCCCATCGTTTCACGTATCGCCCCCACGCACAGCTCTTGCCTTCAGCCGCGCCGCCGCCGTCAGCAACGCCAAGACCCGCGCGTCTGACTACTCCACCTTGCCGGGCGCATCAGCGTCAGCCAAGCCCCTGGGCGCGGGGTGGAGCTGTGAACGGGACTAGCGCGGCTTCGCCCCGCGACGTCATCGAGCGCTTCTACAGGGCGGAGGCGGCCTACATCGCTGCGGGCGGCGGTGACGCGGATGCGAGCTTCGCCGACATGCCGCCACGCTCGATCCCGGCGTGTTGCTGCACCAGTCGCCCGACCTGCCCTGGGGCGGCGAGTTCCACGGCCACGCGGGCTATGAGGACTGGGTGCGACAGATGAGCCGGGCGTTTGACCGGCTGGAGGTCAAGGACGCCCGCTTCTTCAGCGAGGACGACACGGTGATTATCACCTGCCGGCTCGTGACGCGCTCGCGCGCGCCGGGCGAGACGCTCGACCTGCCCATGACCCAGGTCGTGCGCGTGGCCGGCGGGTGCATCGTGGCGTTTCGGCGATTATATACCTTGCAAACCCGGTGACGTAGGGGCATAAAGAGCGGGCCAAGGAAGCCTGCTATGTCCATCCTCTCCGCCCCTCACTTCCACGATGAAGCCGCCGCCTTCGCCAAGGTCGAGAGCGTCCTGTGGCCGCAAGGTCCGGTTTGCCCGAGCTGCGGCGCTATGGGCCGGATCACCCACATCAATCCCAACGTGGAGAAGCGTGTTCGGATGGGCCTTAAGAAGTGCGGCGACTGCAAGCGTCAGTTCACCGTGCGAATCGGGACCATTTTCGAGGAGAGCAAGCTTCCCCTGCACATCTGGCTGCAGGCGATGCACCTCATGGCCTCCAGCAAGAAGGGCGTCTCCGCTCACCAGCTGCACCGCACGCTGGAGATCACCTACAAGACGGCTTGGTTTCTGGCGCACCGCATTCGCGAGGCCATGCGCTCCGGTGACCTCGCTCCCTTCGGCCAAGGCGGCGGCGACGTGGAAGTGGACGAGACCTACATCGGCGTCGAACCCGGCGCCGTAACCCAGCCGTCCGGCCACACCGACAAGATGAAGGTCCTCAGCCTGGTGGATCGCTCCACCGGCCGCGCCCGCAGCTTCGTTATGGACGACGTGAACTCCAAGACCGTAGGAGAGATCGTCGCCGCCAATATGGCGACCGAAGCGCGCCTGCTAACCGACCAAGCCACCTACTACGTTCGTGTCGGTAAGATCTTTGCCGCTCATCGCTGGGTAAATCACAGCAAGGACGAGTACGTCTCCAAGTTTGACCCGAGCGTTCACACGAACACGGTCGAAGGCTTCTACAGCATCTTCAAGCGCGGCATGCGCGGCACCTATCAGCACTGCTCTAAGAAGCACCTGCACCGCTACATGGCGGAGTTCGATTTCCGGTACAGCGAGCGCGCGGCGAACGGCGTGGACGATACGTGGCGGGCTGAGAAGTTCCTGGCGGGCGTGGTCGGCAAGCGTCTTACCTACCGTAGGCCTGACGAGCGGCCCCAAGCTTGAGCCCATCGGCAAGCGCCACTCGCGCTGGCGCACTAAGGTTCGCAAGAGCAGGATTCCAAAGGAAAGGTGGCCGTGCTAACAGCACGACCGCCAGTTTGGTCCCATTCCTTAGTGGCTCACATCAAGGCCGCCGGCCCCCGCGAAGGGCTTGGCGGCCTTTCTACATTGCTCGCCCCGGGTCTGTGAGCCTGACCGCGGCTAGAGCGACTCTCCTCGACATACCCAACCTCCTGCGGCAACCCGCGCGACGTCCTTAATCTGCCGCGGTAAATGCCGTCAAGCGGAGTCGTGAAGTTGACCGTATAAAACTGGCATGGGAGCCGTGCGAGTGTTATGTCCAAGCCGTGAAACCTGAGGAGGTTACCGTGACCGGAATGCGAAGCCCCCGTTATCCTGGGATGTCCCTTCCGCAAGCTATTGATTTAGCTGGCAAAGTATACACTTCGAACCGAACCAATCCTATCGACCGAGAGGCGGCCGCTAAGGACATGGGGTTTGCCGGAATTACTGGATCGTCGACTAAGGCCATGGCCGATCTGATCCACTTTGGCCTGATAGAGAAGGCTGGAAAGGGAGGCCTGCGAATCACTCAGCGGACAGTTGACATCCTCCATCCCGAGTCCGAGCAGGGCCGAATAGTCGCGCTTCATGAAGCGGCATCGTCGCCAGAACTGTTCTCAACGCTGCGCGCCCACTTCGCCGACGGGCTTCCCTCGGCTAACTCGCTGAAGTCCTACTTAACGCGTCAGGGCTTCGTAAACACGGCGATCCCTTACGCCGTGAACAGCTATTTGGAGACCAGCCGTTATCTTCAGGAACAAGCCGTAACCGAAAGTCATGGCGAACCGGATGAGATGCCTGCAGAATCAATGTCTCAGGATGTGGGCGTTCAGGCTGCGCGGGAGCGAACTCCAAGTGCGCCGCTGACGGTGCCAGTAGCACGGCCCTTGCATCAGCAGGTGACCGGAGACGTAGCAGTGATGAGCGGCGAACGCGTGATATTCGTTGATGAGGTATCGCCCGGCCGCCACCTTCGGGTGATCGCCAGCGGTGAAGTGGACGAGGAGCTGCTGGACGCTCTGGAGGACTTCACCAAGCGTCGAAAGAAGCGCCTTGCTCGGTCGTTAGCCCAGCCTAACGTAGACGTTGTCCAGGGCGCGAGCGATCCGCGCATTCTGCAGCGGGGCGAAGGTCATGACGACACGTTCGACTGATGGAGGCATCTTTGACTCCCACACCCAAGCCGAGAAGTTCGCGGACCTAGCCCGTGAGCTGGGGTGCGATGAGAGCGAGGAGGGGTTCGACGAGAGGCTGAGGGGGATACTAAGGAGCACCAAGGTCTTTGTGAAAGACGATGGTCATAAGGCTGAAGACACCTGAAAGCATTATCATGATCCCACAGATAAATTATCGTGACCCTTTCAACCACTTAATCTTATTGACCCGCTTATAGTACCTAGACCAGCCGATATGGCGCTTATGCCGGAGTTCTACTAGGCGCAAGTAGCGGTTGATTTTACTTATAGTGCGATCAACGCCGACATAACGTAGAAGGCCCACTACAGAGACGGCCAGCGGCAAGATTGCCGAAGCGTCTCGCACAACCGTGTCCTTCAGATGCGTCAAGCAAAATGCGGCAGATGCCGCGGCCGCACCAATTGCATAGACCTCTGTCTTCTCGACGATGTCGATGTTTTTAGAGATAAGGTCGCGGCAGGATTTATATTCCTCCACGCCAAGCTTCTCGGCAAGGTCATCCGACGGTGTGGCGGGTTGCGTCACGTAGGTTTAACGGTCACTAGGCCGTTCTCAGCCTGTAAGTACAGGATCGTAGCTCGAAAGTTGTCTTCTACTGTCCGCATGCAGTCGGCACAAAATTGGATTTTTTCAGTCGGGTCTGCCCACGTGCCCTCCGACTCGCGGACAGCATCATTCGGTATGTAATAGCGATCAGTCTCAAGGGTGGTAGCGCTATGCGGTCCCACCGCGACTACAATAGCAAATCGGCTAGGCTCTCCGCATCCAACACATTCGCCTGCCATCCCGCCATTCCCCTACCGCTAGCTTATGCTTACCATCACGCCTGGTTTTGCAAAAGGTATAATCGCCGGCGTTTCGGCCATTCTACTGGAACGTGCCGGCTTACAGCCAAACTGTCAGGAGCGCGCGATGAGCGGCCAGGATGCGTCGGGCGGCGCCGAGCGCCGACCCTTCTGGGGCGGCGTCCCGGCGCGCACGATCCGGCGCGGCCACTTCTGGGTCGCCGGCGAGCGGGTGGAGCACGAGGGCGCGACCTTCCAGCGCGGGCCGATGTTCGCCGAATGGGAAGCACCCGAAGCGGTGACTCAGCCCTATCCGATCGTGCTGGTGCACGGGGGCGGCTTCCAGGGCGTGGAGTGGTTGGACACGCCGGACGGTCGCCCGGGGTGGGCGCAGCGGCTGGTGGAGGCGGGCTATGCGACGGTGGTGGTCGACCGCCCGGGCCATGGCCGCTCGCCGCTGCACACCGACATCGTGGGACCGATGGGGCCGCCGTTCTCCTACGAGGACGGCCGTCAGATCTACTTCCCGCCGGATCCCGAGGGCCGCCACACCCAGTGGCCGTTCGCGTCCGAGGATGCGGAGGCCATGGATCAGTTCATCGCCGGCTACGGCCCGCTGCCAGCCGACCTAGCCTCATCCGAGGACATGGACGCCGACCGCCTAGCGCGGCTCCTCGACCGGATCGGGCCGGCGATCCTGCTCACCCACTCCGCGTCGGGTCCGAGCGGCTGGCTGGCGGCCGACCGGCGGCCGGGGCTGGTCAAGGCCATCGTCAGCGTCGAGCCGATGGGCCCGCCGTTTGCCGACATCCCCAACATCGGCCCGTTGAGCTGGGGGCTGACGGCCGCGCCGCTGAGCTTCGACCCGCCCCAGGCGACACCTCAGGCTGTGCGGGACACCGATCCGGCGTCCCTGCGCCTTCCCAACCTTGTGGGTCTGCCGATCGCGGTGGTGACGGGCGACACCTCGGCCTTCGCCCCCGCCAGCCTGCCGATTGTGGCCGCCCTGAAGGCCGGCGGCGCGGCGGCCGAGCTGTTGCACCTGCCTGACCATGGCGTCACCGGCAACGGGCATGGCCTGATCTATGAGAGGAACTCCGACGCCGCGCTGAAGCCCGTGCTCGCCTGGCTGGCGAGCCACGCCGGAACCGCAGGGTGAGGAGGCGCGGGTGGATAAGAAGGACCGGGACGAGCCGGACCGGCCGCGGCGCTATGCGGTCGGCGCTTCGCTTGCCGGTGGGGTGGCCGTGATCGTCGGGTCCTCAATGACGGGCGCGCCGGATATGGCCATGGCAGGTGCGGCGCAGATCGAGCCCGATCAGCCCCGGCGCAAGTTCGACGTCGTGCTTAACGTCAACGGTGCAGAGCATCGGCTGCCCGGCCTGGACGCCCACACGACCCTGCTCGATGCGCTGCGCGACCACCTTCACCTTACCGGCAGCAAGAAGGGGTGTGCGCTCGGTGCGTGCGGCGCCTGCACGGTGCTGGTCGACGGCCGACGCGTGAACGCCTGCCTGCTGCTGGCGGTGATGAGCCAGGGCAAGGCGATCACCACCATCGAAGGCTTGGCGCAGAACGGCGCTCTCCATCCGCTCCAGGCGGCGTTCATCGCCCATGACGGATACCAGTGCGGCTACTGCACGCCGGGCCAGATCATGAGCGGCGTCGCCTGCATCGCCGAGGGCCATGCGGCCACCGATGACGACGTCCGCGAGTGGATG
>CAXTRP010000198.1:0-6043 GCA_964246615.1 uncultured Caulobacteraceae bacterium
GCGCAACGCGCCCTCCTTCATTTCGTGGAACACGTTGCGGGCCAACCCATTGATCGCGGCGCCGACGCCGCGGCCGTGCGGTCAGCCCTCTCGCACTTCGCCGCCCCCGAAAGGCCGGCGCGCATGCAGCGGTCCGACGCCGACCTGCTGCTCCTGATCAAGGGACGGATCACACCGCGAGCGAGCGCCTCTGGCCTGCTTCGCCAGTTGCGCGACGTCGATGGCATTGCCTGTGAACAGGGCCGGTTCGCTCGGCTCTTCAGAGCCGCCGTAGCCGATGGGAGCGTGGCATGACCCGGCCCCGCAAAACAACCGAACCCGTCCTTGCTGTTCGTGCGGTTCGCACGGTCCAGGCGGACAAGGCGATCTACGCCTTCTTCATCGCCGGCGCGGACCTGCTCAAGATCGCCGAGATCTCGAGGGTGCACCGCGACGCCGAAGGTTCGCTGCAAGGCTTTCAGCGCAAAGGCATCAAGAGCCACGTCCAAGCCATCACGGACTTCCTGGACCAAGGGCCCGTGCTGTTTCCCAACGCGATCATCCTGGCCATTTCACCGCGCGCGCGGTTCACCGCCGCCCGGGGCGAGCGGCCCGAGGGCGATCTGCGCGTTTCCGAGGCCGGCACTCTGAGGATCCCGTTGCCTCTCGACGGGTCGCGGGCCGCCTGGATCGTGGATGGACAGCAGCGCTCGATCGCCCTGTCCCAGGCCAAGGACAAAACCTTTCCTGTCCCCGTCGTGGCGTTCGTTTCCGAGGAGCTCGCCGTTCACCGCGAGCAGTTCATCCTGGTGAACAAAGCCAAGCCGCTCGACCCGAGGCTGATCAACGAACTGCTGCCCGAGGTGGACGCCTTTTTCCCGCGCGACCTCTCCGCCAGGAAGATCCCAAGCCTGCTGGTCCATCGCCTCCAATCCTCACCGGATTCGCCGTTCATGGGGCTAATCCGGCGGCTGTCGGAGGACGAAGCCGGCGCCGTTGTGATCGACTCCGCACTGATCAAGGCGATCCGCCTGAGCATCGGCGGCGCCCTCGGAGCACTTGCCCCCCTAAAGGCGCACGGAGACACGCCCGCAGACGTTGATGGGATGTACCGCATCCTTGTCGCCTACTGGAGCGCGGCCAAGGCGGCGTTCCCCGAAGCCTGGGGCCTTCCGGCCACCGACAGTCGGCTTATGCACTCCGCTGGGATCGAGGCCATGAGCCTCCTGATGGATCGGGTCATGGCGCGCGCCGCACCGGGTGCCGATCTTCAGGCGCACGCCTATGACGCCCTCAGTCGCATTGCGCCCCACTGTCGATGGACGTCAGGCCGCTGGACGGAGCTCCAGCGGGACTGGAACGAAATCCAAAACCTGCCGCGCGACATCAAGCTCCTGTCGAGCCACCTGGCCCGCCTCGATCGCCAGTACGCCTTCGCGAAGGTGGCCTGATGCGCTTCATCTTTGCCGACAGCCTCGACACGATCGACCCAGGTTACGACTTCCTGGCGGACCGAAACGGCGCCGGCCGAACGCTCCACCGTGACGACCAATATCCCCATGAGTTCCTCGATGACGCCCCATACGACGGGATCCTGGTCTCTCGCGGAATCGTTGGGGACGCTCGGCATCCCGGGAAATACTCCGAAGCCCAGCTGATGCGCTTTCGCCGCGAGGGCGCCCGCCGCTTCCTGCGCTATCCCGAGACCCGCTTCCCTGGCAGCATGATGATGGGCGACTGCGGCGCCTTCACCTATCGCAACCTGCCGGCACCCCCGTACAGCGCCGACGACACAGCGGAATTCTACGCCGATGGCGGCTTCACCCACGGTTGCTCGCCTGACCACCTGATCTTCGATTTTGATGAGCCTGGCGCCGATCGGTCGATCACCGACGTGCCCGAGGACGTGCGCAACCGCTACGAAATCACCCTCCAGAACGCCGCAGAATTCTATCACGCTGGCGGTCGGCTCGGTGGCGGGTTCACGCCGATGGGGGTCATCCAGGGCTGGTCGACCGCCAGCATGGCGGACGCGGCCCGAAGCCTCGCGGACATGGGATACGACTACCTGGCCATCGGCGGCACGGTGCCGCTCAAGATCGATCAGATCCGTCGGGTGCTGGCCGCCATGCGGGACGCCCTGCCCTCACGGGTGCGCCTGCATCTCCTGGGCTTCGGCAAAATCGAGGAGTTGAGCGCCCTGGAGGAGTTCGGCGTCACTAGCTTCGACACCACCTCGCCACTCTTGCGCGCCTTTAAGGACGCAAAGAAGAACTATTGGATGCGGACGCCAAACGGCGATCTTTCTTACTACACCGCCATCCGCATCCCGCAGGCGACGGAAAACAACAAGCTCAAGCAAAAGGCGCTCGAAGGCAGCCTCAATCAGGAGGACGCCCGCGTGCTCGAAGACGCCGCATTGAAGGGCATCCGCGCCTACGCAGCGGGCGGCGCGACCCTCGATCAGGGGCTCGACGCGGTGATGGACTATTGGGCGGCGCTCAACTGGGACGAGGAAGCCTCCCCCAATCGACGTGCCGACGCCGCAGCCAGGCAGCGGAGAGTCTATGCCGACACTCTGACCGATCGGCCTTGGGAGCACTGCGGCTGCCGCGTCTGCCGCGAGGCCGGCGTCGAGGCGCTGATCTTCCGCACCTCAAACCGCAACAAGCGTCGCGGCATCCATAATCTCCACGTCTTCCACACTCACCTCAGTGAATTCCGGCAGCCATGAGCAAGACCCTTCTCTACTTCAACGCCCTGACGCCGGCCCAAAACCCCGACATGACGGTCTTCGCCTTCGTGGCGAAGGCGGGCGACATCTCGCGGATCGCTCGGATCGAGCGCGCCGGACGCGACGGAGAGGGTCTCCTGACCGGCTTCCAACGGCCCCAAATCGCGGCGCACATCCGCGAGATCCGCGACTACCTTGAAAAGCCAAGCGCCATTCTCCCTAATCCGATCGTTGTCGCTTTCCTCGACAGAGCCCACCTCGAGCCCCCTGCCCGGCCTGGCGCGGCTTCCCGCCGGCTCGTCATTGATGTGACGGACGGCCCGCCCGGCTGGATCGTCGATGGTCAGCAGCGCTTCACCGCCCTTGCTGGCCTGCATGGCCGCGACTTCGAGGTGCTGGTGTCCGGCTTCCTTTGTCAGACCGAGGAGGAATTGCAGCGGCAGTTCATCCTCATCAACAACACCCGACCGCTGCCCAAGGCGCTGGTCTACGAACTCCTGCCGCAGGTGGGCGACCTCCCGCCCAGAATGTCGAACCGCTCCCAGGCGGCGTTGCTGACCGAAGCGCTGAACTATCGAACGGGCTCAGCGCTGAAGGGCCTGATCAAGCAGCAGACCAATCCGAAGGGGGTCATCCGCGACACCGTTCTGCAGCGCGTGATCATGAACTCGCTCAGCGACGGGGCCCTACGGCTTTACGCCGGCGACGACGCCCTTCTGCTCGACAAGGGGGTCGGGCTGATCAGCGAGTATTGGCACGCAGTGCGGACCGTCTTCGCCGCGGACTGGGACAACAAGACCCCGAAGGACTCCCGCCTGATTCACGGCACGGGGATCGTCGCGCTGGGTTATGTCATGGACTATCTGAACGGCGTCACCGGCGCCGAAACCCGCGACGAATTCGCCAAGGGTCTGCGCCTCCTCAGGGGCAAGACGGCCTGGTCGGATGGCGAATGGGACTTCGGGTCGGAACGCCGGCGCTGGAACGGGCTTCAGAACGTCCCCGCCGATGTCCGTCAGCTGACCTTCTATCTGCTCCAGGTCATCAAGAACGAGTTGGCGGCCCAGGCGAGGGCCGCCTGATGAGCTACGCGGTCAAAGAGATGTTCTACTCGCTGCAGGGGGAAGGCCGGCACGCCGGTCGGCCGGCGGTGTTCTGCCGGTTCGCCGGCTGTAACCTCTGGAATGGACGTGAATCCGATCGCGCGGCCGCCGACTGCCGCTTCTGCGATACCGACTTCGTTGGCGTCGATGGCGACGGTGGGGGTCGCTTCGCGACGGCCGAGGCGCTCAGCGACGCAATCGCCGATATGTGGCGAGGCGCCGGCGGCCAGCGCTTTGTGGTGCTGACCGGCGGTGAGCCCCTCTTGCAGGTCGATGAGGCCCTGATCGGCGCCTTGCATGTTCGTGATTTTGAAATCGCCGCGGAGACCAACGGCACCCTGGCGGCCCCGCCGACCATCGATTGGATCACCGTCAGTCCGAAGGGCTCCACGCGCCTCGCCCAAACCACGGGGCACGAACTGAAATTGGTGTTCCCGCAGGACGGCGTAGACCCTGGCGCCTTCGAGGGACTCGCCTTCAATCATCATCTGCTGCAGCCGATGGACGGCCCGGACGTCGACGCCAACACCCAGGCCGCCATCGCCTACTGCCTGGCGCACCCCCAGTGGCGGCTGTCCCTACAGACGCACAAATTCATGGGCATTCGCTGATGCACGAACTCAGCAAGGAATTTCGGTTCGACGCCGCCCACACGCTGCAGAGGACGGTGGACGCGGATCCGAGCCGGCGCATCCATGGCCACTCCTACCGCGCCGAGGTGGTGGTGCGCGGACGGGCCGACCCAGAGACGGGCATGGTCGTCGATCTTGGCCTGCTCGACCGGGCGCTTGAGGAAGCGCGCGATGGGCTCGACCATCGGTTCCTGGACGAGATCAACGATCTCGGTCCGGCGACGATGGAGAACCTCTCCTCCTGGATCTGGCGAAAGCTGACGCCGGTCTGCCCAAACCTCTGGCGGGTCACTGTGCGCCGGGATAGCGACAACGGCGCCTGCAGCTACTACGGCGCGGAGGCCGCGTGATGACCGGCGCCTCGGCCCTGGTGCTGTTTTCCGGCGGTCAGGACTCGGCCACCTGCCTGGCCTGGGCGCTAGATCGGTTCGACCGAGTCGAAACGATCGGATTCGACTATGGCCAGCGCCACCGTGTTGAGCTCGATGTCAGGGTCAAATTTCTGGAGCAACTCAGGTCTTTCTCGTCGCCCTGGGCCGCGAAATTGGGCGAGGATCGTGTCCTCGACCTCACTTCGCTCGGCGGCATCAGCGACACGGCCCTGACCACCGGCGCCGCCATTGCATTGGCGGATAGTGGCCTTCCCAATACCTTCGTCCCCGGCCGAAACCTGCTCTTCCTGACCTACGCCAGCGCGGTCGCCTATCGGCGCGAGATCAAACACCTGGTTACGGGGGTCTGCGAAACCGACTTCTCCGGCTACCCGGATTGCCGCGATGACACGATCAAGGCGCTGCAGGTCGCCTTGAACCTCGGGATGGAAAAACGCTTCGTCATCGACACGCCCCTGATGTGGATCGACAAGGCGCAATCGTGGGCGCTCGCGCATAGCCTTGGCGGCCAGGCTCTGGTCGATCTGATCATCGAGCACACCCACACCTGCTATCAGGGCGACCGCGAACATCGGCATTCATGGGGTTACGGTTGCGACGCCTGCCCGGCTTGCCAACTCCGCGCCGGCGGCTACGCGACATGGCTCGAAAGCGCCGCCTAGCGGTCCGCGCCCGCCCAGATCAAAAAGTCGAGGCGCTTCAAGGCTGAGACGGCGGGTTGACCCGCCGGACTCGGAAACGCTTCGTCGAAAACTCTCGACCATCGCCGGGCCTCCGCCGTTTCTGTGGCCTCGAGCATCACGGTCTCCAGCCACCGATAGTAGGTGACGACCGTCGCGGTTTCGCTCGCGAATTTCGGCGGCTCCGCGTGGTGCGACAGCCAAGCGCGCACGATGGAGTCGATCACCGGGCTGTTGGGCCGCAAGGTTGCGACCAGCTTGCTGGCGAAGGAGGCCTCGATCCGCCCAGTGTCCGCCCTGAGTCCCTCGACGATGTCCTCGAACATCTCGCTAGCGGATCCAGATGAGCCTTTCGCCGCTTCGAAGCGGGCGTAAAACGCCGTCCGCCAGGCGGCGTTGCGACGAACTCCGTAGTAGGCGTTGAAGCGTCGGCGCGAGGGTTCCGCGCCCTCGCTGACGAGGTCGTCACCCGCGATGCTCCGGAGGATCGTCCTGTAGGTCGTCACCGGGCAAGGCGCACGTT
>CAXTRP010000199.1:0-726 GCA_964246615.1 uncultured Caulobacteraceae bacterium
GGCCCGCCCGCGATTTCGACCGCCTGCAAGAGCTTCCACGATGACCGATACGCCGCCCGACCGCCTCGCCGTCCACCCGTCGAGCCCGCACCACGACGCCGAGGCGCTGGGCCGAGGCGTGGGCGTGCGCTTCAAGGGCGTGGAGAAGACCAACATCGAGGAGTATTGCGTCAGCGAGGGCTGGGTGAAGGTCGCCGTCGGCTCCACCACCAACCGCAAGGGCGAACCCCTGACGCTGAAGCTGCAGGGACCCGTCGAGCCCTATTTCCGCGACGCCGACTGAGCGCCGCCGTGGACGCCGCCCTGTCCTCAGATCACCTGAACACGCTTGAGACCTTCGCCATCGACCTGGCGCGGGCGGCCGGCGCGGCCATCCTGCCGCTGTTTCGCGCCGACCATGGCCTGGAGGACAAGGGCGCGGCCAAGGGGATGGCCTTCGATCCCGTGACCGCGGCCGACCGGGGGGCGGAGGCCGCCATGCGCCAGGCCATCACCGCGCGCTTTCCCGACCATGGCGTCATCGGCGAGGAGTACGGGGAGGACCGGGCGGAAGCGGAGTTCGTCTGGGTGCTCGACCCTGTGGACGGCACTCGGGGCTTCATCGCCGGCCTGCCGCTCTGGACCACCCTGATCGCGCTTCGCTGGCGGGGCGCGCCCGTGGTCGGCCTGATCTCCCAGCCTTACCTGGGAGAGATTTTCGTAGGCGCCGCTGGCGGGTCGCGTCTG
>CAXTRP010000199.1:736-4235 GCA_964246615.1 uncultured Caulobacteraceae bacterium
CTCGGGGCTCGATCAGGCCATCCTCGGCGTCACCGATCCCCAGGCCTATTTCACTCCGCGCGAGCATGCGCCGTTCCAGGCGGTGCGCGACGCCGCCCGTCTGACGCGGCTCGGCGGCGACGGCTACTTCTTCGCCATGGCGGCGCTGGGAACGCTGGATCTTGTGGTGGAGCCCGCCGCCTGCAAGGCCTGGGACGTGGAGGCGGCCATCCCGCTGATGCAAGGCGCCGGCGGCTTCATGACGGACTGGCGCGGGAACCCCGTCGGATCGCGGGGCGGCCAGGTGGTGGCGGCCGGGGATCGCGCCTGCCTGGAAGCGGTGGTGCGGCTGCTGGAGCCGGCGGCGGACTGAGCCGATCCGCGCGCAACCAGCCGCTACGCCCCCGCCCGCGCGGCGAGCGCGTCGAACGCCTTCCAGAACACCCTGCGCCGGGCGTCGGTCTCCATCAGGATCTCGTGGAAGGCGCCTTCCACCTCCACATAGCGCCCGTTCGGCAACCTTGAGGCGGCGGCGCGTTGAGGGGCGTTGGCGACCACGCGGTCACGTTGGGCCGCGACCAGGGTGACAGGCGCCTGCAGCCGCCCTAGGCTCCGGACTCACAACCACCAAGTGACGAGAGCGGCGAGGCATACGGCTGCGTCGTAGGTGACGGCGAGCTTGTCGTAGCGGGTGGCGACACGGCGGAAGTCCTTGAGCCTGCAGAAGGCGCGTTCGATCAGGTTGCGGCGCTTGTAGGCTGCGCGGTCGAACGGATGGGTTCGCTTGCGGGTAGGATTGTTGGGGATCACAGGCGTTGTCCCGCGCTCCAGCAGGAACTGGCGCAGACCGTTGCTGTCGTAGGCGGTGTCGGCGGCCAGACTGTGCGACGCCGGGACTTGGACGATCAGCGCCATGGCCGCGCGGGCGTCGCCGAGCTGACCAGGCGTGATCTCCAGGGCCACTGCACGGCCGCGGCCATCAACCAGGGTCTGGAGCCTAGAATTGACCCTGCCGCCTGCTGGGAGGGATCACCTCCAGGCGTAATTGAAGCTGATGCTGATGCGGGCTTGTTTGGCGGTGCTGGCGGGCACCTCATGGCGGAGCCAGCTCTCCCACATCAGCAGCGTTCCGGCTTGCGGCTGCAGATAGACGAAGGCGCGTTGCGACACAGGCGCTTCCGGTTCGCGCGGCGGCGACGCCATCATCAGCGGCAGGCGCGGGTCTTCCAGCTTCAAGCCGCCGGAGCCGGGCGGTGTCCGCACATAGTAGGTCCCCGACAGCACGCAGTGCGGGTGGATATGGCCGCTATGTCCCGCGCCGGGCTTCAGGACGTTGACCCACAGGCTATCCAGCTTCAGCCGCTTGCCGTCGAGATCGAAGCTGAGCTGGTTGGCGAAGCTGTCGCTCTCGCGATCCAGCTTTTTCTTCAGCTCGGCGAAGATGGTCGCGCGCCGGGGCAGATCGTCGAGCGAGGCGTAGGAGGTGTAGCCGCCGTAGCCGTGTTCCCGGCACCAGGCGCGTCCCGCCTTGTCCTCCATCGCCAAGCCAAGACAGGCCTGCTCCAGCTCGCCGTTGAAGGTCTCGAAGCCGCGGCGGGACGCCAGGTCCGCTTTATAGACCTGGGTGACGAAGAGCGAGTGCAGGCGATCCTGGCTCATGCGGCGGCGCGCACCACCTCCAGCACCGCGGGCCCGTAGCGCTCCAGCTTGCCCTGTCCCACCCCGCTGACCTCGCCAAGCCGGCCGAGGTCCGTCGGTCGGCTCTGGGCGATCTCCAGCAGCGTCTTGTCGTGGAAGATCACGTATGGCGGCACCGACTGCAGCTGCGCCTGGCCTTTGCGCCAGGTGCGCAGCGCCTCGAACAGCCCGCCGGTCGCTGGAGACTCCGACGCCATGGGGTTGGCGCGCTCTCGCCGCACGCGCTCGCGACCGGGGGCGAACGCGCGCACCTCGACCTTGCGTTCGCTGCGATAGACCTCGCGCACCGCGGCCGCGTCGCCCAGCGTCACCAGCGGGCGGCCATCGTTGGGATCCTCGCGCAGCAGGCCGTCGAACAGCAGCTGGTCGAGCAGACCGCGCCACTCCGCCATAGGCCGTTCCGAGCCGACACCGTAGGTGGTGAGCTGTGCCTCCGTCGGCTGCACGTCCTTGGTGCGGCCGAGCAGGTGGTCCACCACCCGGCCTCGCCCGAAACGCCCGCCCAGCCGATGCACAGCCGAAAGCGCCATCTGCGCCGCCTTGGTGAGGTCGTGCGCCTCCGGTGGGCTGACGCAAAGGTCGCACTGGCCGCAAGCGCCCACAGCCTCCTCGCCGAAGTAGCGGCGCACCGCCGCCGCACGGCAGCCCAGCCCATCCAGCATGGCGTAGAGTTGGCGGGCCTTCTTCACCTGCGCGGCCTTCACCTCGGCCGACACCTCGCGCTCGTCGATGCGCCGCAGTGCAAACGCCAGGTCGGAAGCGCCGTAAAGCGTGATGCCCTCCGCCGTCTGCCCGTCGCGTCCGGCGCGGCCCACCTCCTGCCAGTAGGCCTCGATGGAGGCGGGCGGGTCGGCGTGGATGACGTAACGGACGTCGGGCTTGTCGATGCCCATGCCGAACGCGATGGTCGCCACCATTACCGCCCCGTCCTCGTCCAGGAAGGTCTTCAGCCGGTCTTCGCGCACCCGCTTGTCCAGGCCGGCATGGTAGGCGAGCGCCGGTACACCAACCCCCGCCAGCCGTTCCGCCAGCTCGTCGACGCCCTTGCGGGAGCCCGCATAGATCACCCCGGCCCGGCCGCGACGCGCCTCCACCAGCGCCTGCACCCGCGCATGGGCGCCGCCGGACTTGCGCTCGGCCTGGAGCTGAAGCTCGGGACGCGCGAAGCTGTCCACGAACTCGGCCGCGCCCTGCAGCCTCAGTTCGGCGCGAATGTCGTCGCGGGTGCGGGCGTCGGCGGTGGCGGTGACGGCCAAGCGCGGGACCTGCGGGAACACTTCGGCCAGCCGCCCGAGGCTGCGATATTCGGGGCGGAAGTCGTGACCCCACGGGCTGACGCAGTGCGCCTCGTCGATGGCTTTCAGCGCCAGTTCGCGGCTGGACAGCCGCTCCAGCATGGCGCCGGCCATCAGCCCCTCGGGCGATACATACAGCAGATCGAGCGTCCCTTCCCCGATCCGCCGCCAGGTGGCCTGGCGCTCGTCCGAAGTGGCGTTGGAGTCGAGCCGCGCCGCCGCCACGCCCAGCTGCTGTAACGCCGCCACTTGGTCGGCCATGAGCGCGATCAACGGTGAGACCACCAGCCCGAGACCAGGACGCACCAGGGCGGGGATCTGGTAGCAAAGGCTCTTGCCGCCCCCGGTCGGGAGCACCGCCAGGGCGCTCCGACCGCCCAGCGCCTCCCCGATCACGCCTGCCTGCAGTCCCCGGAACTCCTGATGCCCGAAAGTTCGGCGCAACACTTCGCGCGCGTCATCCAGACCGGAATCAAAGCCCATCACCGAGTCTTACCGCTTTCGTTCCGGGCGCGCCACCGGCGGCG
>CAXTRP010000199.1:4245-6027 GCA_964246615.1 uncultured Caulobacteraceae bacterium
TTCACTCGCACCGGCGAGGAGCGGTAGACTGGGCTTTAGGACGGGAGAGCCAAGTGTTCAGCCACATCATGATCGGCAGCAATGATATCGTGCGGTCGAGGACGTTCTACGACGCCCTGTTTGAATCCGTGGGCGGGAAGCCGGGGGCGCAGGACCCTAAGGGACGGTTGGTCTACGCCCACAACGGCGGCCGGCTGCTGGTGACGCCGCCCCTCGATGGCGAGCCTGCCACGCCCGGCAACGGCGCCACCATCGGCTTCGCCATGGAGGGGCCGGAACAGGCACGGGCCTGGCACCAGGCCGGCGTCGACAACGGGGGGACGGCAGTGGAAGACCCGCCGGGCGTCCGCGACACGCCGATGGGCGGGCTTTATCTCGCCTACCTGCGCGATCCTGACGGCAACAAGCTCTGCGCGCTGCACCGGATGGCGGCGCAGTAGGCGGCGTTAGCGCTGCGGTTGCGATCACCCTGAACCCTATCCCAACCGGGGGGAGAGGGTTCAGGGTGTCGGTGTGGACAGCGCCCGCCAGCCGATGTCGCGCCTGTGGAACCCGCCGGGAAATGTGATGCGATCGACTGCGGCGTAGGCGCGCTCGCGCGCGTCTCGCAGCGTCGCGCCCCGGGCGCAGACGTTCAGCACTCGCCCACCCGCAGCCACCAGGCGCCCGTGAACGTCTCTCGCCGTGCCCGCGTGGAAGACCACGACGTCGGACCCGAAGTCCGCTTCCGCCCCCTCGATGATAGACCCCGCTTGCGGCGCGTCCGGATAGCCCGCCGCCGCCAGCACCACGCAAAGCGCCGCCTCGTCCCGCCAGACCGGGGCCTCCATGCCCGCCAGCCCGCCCGTGGCGGCGGCGTGCAGATAGGGCAGCAGATCGCTCTCCAGCCGCAGCATCAGCACCTGGCATTCCGGATCGCCGAAGCGGGCGTTGTATTCCACGAGCTGAGCGCCATTGGCGCCGATCATCAGGCCAGCATAGAGCACGCCGCGGTAAGGCGATCCTTCCACGGCCATGCCACGCACCGCGGGCTCCACCAGCTGCTCGAACGCCGCCCGTTTGACCGCATCGCTCAGCACCGGCGCAGGCGCATAGGTCCCCATGCCGCCGGTGTTGGGGCCTTCGTCGCCGTCGAAGGCGCGCTTGTGGTCCTGGGCGCCGCCGAAAGGCATGGCGGTCTCACCGTCGCATAGCGCGAACAGCGAAGCCTCCTCGCCCTGCATGAAGGCCTCAACCACCACCCGCGCGCCAGCCGCGCCGAAGCGGCCGCCGAGCATCGCCTCCGCCGTGCGGGCGGCCTCGGCCTGGTCGTCGGCGATGACGACGCCCTTGCCCGCCGCCAGGCCGTCGGCCTTGAGCACGTAGGGCGGCTCGAAGCGGTCGAGCACCTGATTGATCGTGGAAGGATCGTCGATCACCGCAAACGGAGCCGTGGGCAGGTCCCAGCGCTGGGCGAAGGCCTTGGCGAAGGCTTTGGAACTCTCCAGCCGCGCGGCCGCGGCGCTGGGGCCGAAGCAGGCGATCCCGGCCTGCGCCAGCCGGTCGGCCAACCCTCGCTCCAGAACCGTCTCCGGCCCCACCACCACGAGGTCCGCAGCCATCTCCACCGCCAGCGCCGCCAGGGCCTCCACGTCGTCGGCCTTGACCGCGCGGGTCTCGGCTAGAGTCGCGATCCCAGGGTTGCCGGGGGCCACGATCAGGCGGGTCAGCCGTGGCGACTGGGCGATCTTCCATGCCAGGGCGTGTTCGCGCCCACCGGAACCTACGAGCAGGACCTTCATG
>CAXTRP010000200.1:0-5052 GCA_964246615.1 uncultured Caulobacteraceae bacterium
CCGCCAGCGCGGTGTCGGGCAAGGTCATCGTGTTCACGGGTTCGCTGGAGCGCATGACGCGCGACGAGGCCAAGGCCCGTGCCGAGGCGCTCGGCGCCAAAGTGGCGGGTTCGGTGTCGAAGAAGACCGACATCGTCGTGGCGGGCCCTGGCGCCGGCTCCAAGCTGAAGACGGCCGAGGCGCTCGGCCTGCAGGTGCTCAGCGAAGCCGAGTGGCTGACGCTCGCCAACGGCCCCTGAGGGCGTCGGGTCCCTGTCCGGCTGAACGCCGGAGGCGTCCAGACGTTTGACGGATGATAACAGGGAGGCTCAGCGCTTGCGGACATCAATCCTTCTCGCCATGGCGGCGACGGCGAGCGCGGCGATGGCGGCGGCGGCTTTCGCCTCACCGGTCGAGGGGCTGTGGCGTTCACCGACCCGGAACGGGGTGATCCAGGTCTACGACTGCGGCGCCGCGATCTGCGGGCGCATCGTGGATGGCGACGACATGCGCGCCAATCCCGACATCCGCGACGCCAAGAACAAGGATGCGGCGCTGCGGACCCGCCGGGTCAAGGGGATGACCATCATGACCGGCTTCACCGGCGGCCCGACGCAATGGTCGGGCGGGACCGTGTACGATCCTGAAAGCGGCAACACCTATCATGGCGGCGTCACGCTCGTTGACAGCAGCACGCTCCACCTGAAGGGCTGCATCTTCGGCCCGCTCTGCCGCACGCAGACCTGGACCCGGCAACGGTAGGAGCAACTGATCACGGGTGCGTCCTTCGAGACGCCCCCTGGAGCTCCTCAGGATCGCGAAGGCCAGGTCTTCATCCGGTTTCGTCATGCCGGGGAAGCTCATGAAGAGCCTGTCTCGAAGCACGCAGTTGCTCAACCCCGTTCGCGTTGAAGGCCGCTCCGTGAGCGCGGGTGTTTCACAGCGGAGCGCAGGCGCCCTCCAGCCAGCGTGCGACCTCCGGCTCCACGAGCGACTGCACCTTTGCAAGCACCTCGGCGTGATAGGCGTCGAGCCACGCGCGCTCCCCGGCTTCCAGCAGCGACACGTCGATGGCGCGCCGGTCGATCGGCGCCAGCGTCAGGGTCTCGAAGCCGAGCATCGGCCGGTCTCCGCCGGGTATCGGCTCGGCGGCGGTGACGACCTGCAGGTTCTCGATGCGGACACCGTAGGCGCCGGTCTCATAGTAGCCGGGCTCGTTGGAGACGATCATGCCGGGTTCGAGCGCTGTGGTGTTCGCCGCCTTGGCGATGCGCTGCGGGCCCTCGTGCACGCCCAGGTAGGAGCCGACGCCGTGGCCGGTGCCATGGTCGTAGTCCAGCCCTGCGCTCCATAGCGACTGGCGCGCCAGGGCGTCCAGCGCCGAGCCGGTGGTCCCGGCGGGGAAGCGCACGCTGGCGAGCGCGATATGCCCCTTCAGCACCCGGGTGAAGCGGTCGCGCATCTGCGCGCTCGGCTCGCCGATGACTAGGGTGCGAGTGATGTCGGTGGTGCCGTCCTGGTACTGGCCGCCGGAATCCACCAGCAGGAACTGGCCGGGCTCGACCCGCCGGTTGGTCTTGTGGGTCGGTCGGTAGTGGACCACCGCACCGTTCGGCCCCGCGCCGGCGATGGTGTCGAAGCTCAAGTCCCTCAGCGCGCCCGTCGCCTCACGGAACGCCTCCAGCCGGGTGACGACCTCCACCTCATCCGGCAGGCTGGCCTGGGCGTCGGTGGCCAGCCAGTGCAGGAAGCGGGCCAGCGCTGCGGCGTCGCGGATGTGGGCGCGGCGGGCGCCCTCGACCTCCACCGCGTTCTTCACGGCGCGCGGCAGGGCGCAAGGGTCCGCGGCCCGCACCACGGTGGCGCCGGCGGCCTCCAGGGTGTCGAAATACCAGGCGGAGGACTGGGCCGGGTCCACCAGCACCTGCTGGCCGCCCAGCTCGCGCAGCGCCGGCTCCAGGGCGTCGGGATGCTCCATCGTCACCGCGTTCCCGAGCCAGGCGGCCATGTCCGGCGCGGCGAGCTTGCGCGGGTCCATGAACAGCCGCCCCGTCCCGTCCGCCCTCAGGATCGCCTGGCCGAGCGGCAGGGGCGAGCGGATCACGTCCCCGCCGCGAAGGTTGAACAGCCAGGCGATGGACGCCGGCGCGGTCAGCACCGCGGCCTGCGCACCCGCCTGGGCGAGATCACGGCCGACCCGGGCTCGCTTGCTGTCGCTGTCTTCGCCGGCGAACGCCATCGGCTGCGGCTGCACCGCCGCCAGCGGCTGGGTGGGACGGTCGCGCCAGGCCTGGTCAACGGGATTGACGTCCACGGCCTTCAGCGTGGCGCCGGCGCGGGCGGTCGACGCCTGCATCCGGGCCAGCTGGTCGGGGCTGTGCAGGCGCGGGTCATAGCCTACGACCTGGCCGGGCTTGACCGCCGCCGCCAGGTAGGCCGGCACGCCGCCGTCCCCCAGGTCGCGCCGCTCGAACAGCTCGGCGTCGGTCTGGGCGGCGAGCTGCAGGGTGTAGCGCCCGTCGCTGAACACCGCCGCCGTGTCGCCCAGAACCACCGCCGCGCCCGCCGAGCCGGTGAAGCCGGTGGCCCAGGCCAGTCGTTCGTTGGCGTCGGGCAGGTATTCGTTCTGATGCTCGTCCTCGTGCGGGATCAGGAAGCCGTCGAGCCCCTGGGCCGCCATCTCGGCGCGGATGAGGGGCAGGTGCTGGCGACCGAAGGATGGGTCGGCGGCGTCGTCGAAGCTCTGGCGCATGGCCGCAGTCTAGCGCGCGCAGGCGGGCTCGCAATCACCGCCGACGCGTTTGAAGATCATGGACGCCCCCCGGCTGGACCGCACCCGCCTGATCCTCGCCCTGGGCCTGGCGGCGGTCTACGCGCCCTTCGGCGTGCTGCACATGCGCGCGCCCCAGGCCTTTTCGCCCATCATGCCGCCGTTCGTTCCGCACCCGCGAGCGGTCGTGGTGCTGACCGGCGCCTGCGAGGTGGCCGGAGCCGTCGAGCTGCTGATCCCCCGTGTCCGCAAGGCGGCGGGCGTGGGGCTGGCGCTCTACGCCGTGTGCGTCTTCCCGGCCAACCTGTACCACGCCCTGGCGCACAAGCATGTCCCGCCCCTGCCGGACAGCTGGTGGTACCACGCGCCGCGGCTGCTGTTCCAGCCGGTCTTCGTCTGGTGGGCGCTGTTCGCCGGCGGTATCATCCACTGGCCGTGGCGCCGGAACGCGCCCGCCGAGAAGGTCCTGTGATGTCGAACCGCCCACGCCTGAAGCTGTTACGCGCCCAGCTCGCCGCAGCGGCCGTGGCCCTCGCCTGCGCCGGGCCCGCCGCCGCCCAGCCGCCGCTGGAGGCGCTGCCCTACATCCTCCAACTGCAGCTGAGCCAGCATCCCGCCTGGCGGGTCTACAAGGATGCCGCAGCGGAATCCCACGCCGACGCGGCGCAAGACTCAGGCCGCGTCACCCAGCTCAACGCCATGACGACGCCCCAGCGCCTGGACGCCCTGCGCGATGAACTGCAGGCCCGCCAAGCCGCCTTCGAGCGGCAGGCCGCCGCCACCACGAGCTTCTACCAGGCGCTGTCGCCGGACCAGCGCCGCATCTTCGACCGCGTAACGCAGGCGCCCACCCCGCCTCCCCTGCCGCCGCAGGCCGAGCGCCATGCCGCGGCGCGTTCTGAAACGGTGCTCCGGGCGCCGCCCTCAGGCGCGCCACTGCCGCCGCCCGCCTCCTGAGCCCGACGCCGACGCCGACGCCGACCCAAGGCTGATCCACCTGGCGGAGCAGCGCTAGACCGGGAACGACTAAGCAAGGCCTTGGTTGTGGCAACCTGTTTTGGGGGTTCGGGATGGATATGCAGGCGTCGCCTGAGGCTGAGATTACGCGGAAAGGGGCGGACATGGCTCCCGCCAGTGCGGTCGCCGCGGGATTGGTGGAGGCGGTGGCGGCGCGGAGCGGCGTCCTGATCCATCTCGCCTCAGACGAGCGCAGCGCGGACGATCTGGCCGAACTGGCGCGGGCCTTCGCGCCCGACGTCGAGGTGATCGTCTTCCCGCCCTGGGATTGCCTGCCCTACGACCACGCCTCGCCCTCAACGCTGAGCATGGGCGGGCGGATGGCGACGCTGCTTGCGCTCGCCCGTAACCCCGATGCGCGGCGGCTGGTGCTCACCTCGCCCGAGGCGCTGGTCCAGCTCACCCTGCCGCCCAAGGATCTGGCCGGGCTGGAGCATGCCGTGACCCTGGATCGGGACGGCGAGGTGGACGCCATCCTGGCGCACGCCCGGCGAACCGGCTATCGCACCCAGGACGAGGCGGCCGAGCCCGGCGACATCTGCCTGCGGGGCGAGGTGCTGGACATCTTCCCGCCCTCCGCCGAACAGCCCTGCCGGCTGCAGATCGCAGACGGCCGGGTGTTCACGCTCCACGCCTTCGATCCCCTGACCCAGCGCACCACAGGCGAGCTGGACGTGCTGACACTGGGTCCGGCTTCCGAACTGATCGCGCCGGACGCTGACGCGGATCCCGAGGCCTTCCCGCAGACGGGCGCCCGCCCTGTCGGTGTCGAGCACCGCCTGCCGCGCCTGAGCGGCCCGCTGGTCACGCTGATGGACCACGCGCCCGGCGCCGCCCTCAGCCTGGCGCCCGATGCGCAGGCTCGGCTGCACACCCTGGCTGAACAGGTGGCCGCCGCCTTCAACGCCGCCGACAGCCTGGCCGCAGACCGCCACCGCTCGACACCGGTGAAGCCCGCCACGCTCTACCTCCAGGGCGAGGCGCTGAAGGCGGTGCTCGCCGGTCGCGACAGAATCGAGCTGACGCAAGGCGTCCGGCCCAGCCCGGCCTTCGCCCTCGCCGACAAGCCTCTGAAGGACGCCGCGGACCACGCCTCACGGGTGCTGGCGGCCGGCGGCCGGGTCGTGCTGGCGGGCGCCCAAGCCGATCTCGGTCGCCTTTCACGAGAGCTGTCGCGGCGGATCGAGCGACCGTGCGACCCCGCGGCGGACTGGGCGGCGGCCTGCGGAGCCCAGGCCGGCGTGCTGCTGTCGCTGGAGGCCGACCAGGCGGGGGGCATCGAGCGC
>CAXTRP010000200.1:5062-5997 GCA_964246615.1 uncultured Caulobacteraceae bacterium
TGATCTCAGCCCAGGATGTCCTGGGTGCGCGCACCCGCCACGCGGCGCATACCCCCACCGTCGGCTTGCTGGACGCCGACCCGGACCTGCGCTTCGGCGACGTGGTGATCCATGAGGACCACGGGGTCGGCGTGCTGCGGGCGCTGGAGGTGGTGCAGGCGAACGGGACGGAGCGCCCTACGGCACGGCTGGAGTACCATGACGGCGCGGCCCTGCTGGCGCCGGCCGACGAGCTCGGCCGGGTGTGGCGCTATGGGGCGGAAGCCGATGCGGTGGCGTTGGATCGGCTGAACACCTCCGGCTGGGCCAAGCGGCGGTCGGGCGTGGACAAGGCGATCGCGGAGACCGCCCGCGAACTGGTGCGCCTCGCCAAGGTCCGCGACGAGACCCAGGCGCCGCAGGTCACCCCGCCCCGGCAGGCCTATGAGCGGTTCGTCGCCGGCTTCCGCTATCCGCTCACCGACGACCAGGGCTCGGCCGTGGAGGCCATCATGGGCGACCTGCGCGCCGGCCGGCCAATGAACCGGCTGGTCTGCGGCGACGTGGGCTTCGGCAAGACGGAGGTGGCGTTGCGCGCCGCTGCGGCCGTGGCGCTGTCCGGCCGTCAGGTGGCGGTCGCCGCGCCCACCACCGTCCTGGCCCGCCAGCACCTGCAGACCTTCGAGCGCCGTTTCGCGGAGTTCGGGATCAAGGTCGGCCACCTGTCGCGCCTGGCCTCCCCGGCTGAGGCCAAGGCGACCAAGGCCGGGCTGGCGAGCGGCGAGATCATGGTGGTGGTGGGCACCCACGCGCTGGGCGCCAAGGACATGGCGTTCAAGGACCTGGGCCTGCTGATCATCGACGAGGAGCAGCATTTCGGCGCCAAGCTGAAGGAGGCCCTGCACGCCCTGGCCCCCGCGGCGCACGTGCTGACGCTGACCGCCACGCCGATCCCG
>CAXTRP010000201.1:0-5971 GCA_964246615.1 uncultured Caulobacteraceae bacterium
GCCAAGCCGGCGCTGGAGCCTGTGTCCGCCTGTCGCTCCAGAAGGAGGGCGCCCGGGCGTCCTGGGCGGCGTCGAGCGTTTCGCCGAAGGCTGCAGCCGCGGCCGTTTCCAGCCCCGGCTCGGTCGAGACGCTGTCCAGGACCGGCGGGTAGCCGCTTTTCCCGCCGGAAGAGGCGGCCAGCTGAACCAATCCTTGCGCCTCCGCCTTCAGCCGGCGCAGGGCGTCGTCCTGCCGGCGCGCTTCGTCGCGGGCCTCCACTTCGCGGCGCGCGGCGGCCGCGTGCTCGGCCTCCCGCTCGAGGAGCATAGCCCGCACCACGGCCAGGGCGTCCAGCGCACGCTGGAGGGCCTCGCGCGCTGGAACGACGGCGGGATCGATGCGGCCGGCCAGGGCCGCCGCTTCGCGCTCGCTGAGGTCCAGTGCGGCCCCCAGACGGCTCAAGCGCGTCTCGGCCTCACGGCGGCGCCCCGCCGCGGCCTGGTTCTGAAGCCGAGCCTGGACCAGGCGATCGAGCGCGCCCTGCCGGCGTGCAGCATCCGCCGCCGCTTCGATCGCCAGCCGCTCCACCTCCGTATCGGCCTCGGACCGCCTGGCGGCCGCCTCCGCTACGCGACGTTCGAGTTCCGGCGCGCGCTCGGGCGCGGTGTCCAGGGTCTCGGCAAGCTGGACCCATTCGCGGCTAAGCCGTTCCAGCACGCTCGAAGCATCGGCGAGGGTCTGACCCTCGCGCAGGGCGTCGGCGCCGTTGCGCTCGATCTCACCCTTCAGCCGGGCGACCTCGACCTGCGCCAGGGCCACGTCGCGCGCCAGCCGCTCGCGCTCGGAGTCAAGCCGCTGCAGGACGGCCCTGGCCACCGCCTCCTCGTCCCGAAGCGGCCTCAGCGCCTCGGCGGCCCGGCTAGAGGCCGCCTCAGCGTCGGTGGCCGCCCTGCCCGTCGCCACCACAGCGCCGGAAGCGTCCCCCGCCGTGCGTTCCGCCGTTTCCACCGCCGTCGCCGCCTGGCTCCAGCGGGCGTAGAGGGCGGCGGCCTGGAGGGTGCGTATCTCCGCCGACAGGCGCTTGTAGCTCTCGGCCTTGCGCGCCTCACGCTTCAGACGCCCCAGGCCGGCCTCGATCTCTGCGGCTACATCGTCCAGCCGCGCCAGGTTGGCCTCCGCCGCGTTCAGCCGCAGCGTGGCCTCATGCCTGCGGGAGTGCAGCCCCGAGACGCCCGCCGCCTCCTCCAGGATGCGCCGCCGGTTGGCGGGCTTGGCCGCGATCAGCTCGCTGATCTGGCCCTGGCGCACCAGCGCCGGGGAGTTGGCCCCGGTAGAGGCGTCGGCGAACAGCACCTGCACGTCGCGAGCGCGTGTCTCCACCCCGTTCACGCGGTAGCTGGAGCCCGCGCCGCGGTGGATACGGCGCACCACCTCGATCACCGCTGTGTCGTTGAAGCGTTCCGGCGCGCGGCGCTGGGCGTTGTCGATCTGCAGCAGCACCTCGGCATGGTTGCGCGCCGGGCGCCCGCTCGATCCGCCGAAGATCACGTCATCCATGCCTTCGGCCCGCATGGCCTTGGCGGAGTTGGCCCCCATGACCCAGCGCAGGCCCTCCAGCAGGTTGGACTTGCCGCAGCCGTTGGGGCCCACCACGCCGGTGAGCCCAGGCTCGATGCGCAGTTCCGTCGCCTCGACGAAGGACTTGAAGCCGACGAGCCTCAGGCGATCGAAGCGCACCGACCTACCCGAGCCCGCACCCGTACCCGTACCGGGCTCACTTCAGCAGCGGCTGGATGGCGGCGTCGAGCTCGGCCATGGACTTCTCACCGGGGGGCAGTTGCTTGCCGTTGACGAGGAAGCTCGGCGTGGCCTCGATGTGGGCCTGGTCCTCTGCGGTCTGGACGCGGCTGGCCAGGGCCTTGAGCGACGCCTCGTTCTGGACACAGGCGTTGAACTGCGCCTCGCTCAGCCCCGCGGACTGGGCGATGCGCAGCAGCACGCCGTGCGCGTCCCCGGTGGAGAACATCTCCGGCTGGGCGCGGAAGATGGCGTCCACCACCTGGAAATACTTGTCCTTGCCCGCGCAGCGCGCCAGCAGGAAGCCGGCGGCCGAGACCTGTTCCGGCGGGGTCAGGAACTCGTGGAAGACGTAGCGCACCTTGCCGGTGTCCACGTACTTAGCCTTGAAGGCCGGGAAGACGTCCTGGTTGAAGCGCGCGCAATGGCTGCAGGTCACCGACGCATATTCCGCCACGGTCACCTTCGCGGCAGCGCTCCCCATGCTCATGTCCGGGGCGGTCATGGCGTCCCCAGCGGAAGCGGCGCCCTTGTGGCAGGCGGCGAGCAGGCTGGCGGCGGCCAGGAGGAGAGCGAGGCGGCGGACGGTCGGGCGCATGGGATGATCCTGTGGGTGCAAGAGATTAGCCGCGTTTCCACGCCTTGCCGAGCGGACCCGCCGCCGCGGCCGATTGCGCTTTGCAGCGACGCGATGCTCCCGCGGATCAGCCGCGAAGGAGCGGCCGCATAGGGCCAAGCAAATCTAGAGCCAGGATGATCCTGCCGTGAATCGTCCATGGTTTCCGTCTTGCCCGGACCTGCTCCGAGCATCCATGGCCCACTCCTCCAGCCGACAAGCGGGCGCGCCATGGACCCCAGGACAAGCCCTGGGGGGACGGAAAGTGCAGCCAGGCCACCTTTGTGAGGCCAGGGCCGTGAAGGTTCGGCTGACCTGCCGCAGCCTTTAATCCTGCGCCTTTTCGATCCTGGCCAGCAGCGCGCCTTCGCTGACCTGGCCGCCGACAACCGCCTTCAGCTCGGCCACCACCCCGTCGAAAGGCGCCAGCAGGCCGTGCTCCATCTTCATGGCCTCCACGGTGAGGAGCTTCTGGCCCCTGGCGACCCGCTCGCCGGCGGCCACGGCCACGGCGATGATGCGGCCGGGCATGGGCGAGAGGACCGACCCGTCCGCCACACCCGCCGCGGCGCCGCCGAAAGCGCGGTAAGGCTCCACCGCCCAGGTCTGGCCGTCCTCGGTCGCCAGCACGCGGGCAAGCGGCGCAGCGACGTCCTCGCTGGCGCTCATCTCCACCTCGACCGGCGCGCCGCCGACCAGGACACGCGCGACAGTCCTGGGAGCCGCGTTCAGCCGGAAACCCCGGAGCGGGCCGGGGGACGCCAGCACGCGAGCGGCCTGCCTCAGTGCGGTGGAACTCGGCAGCGCGGCGGGTCTCAGCGCCTCCGCCTCGCGCGGGATCAGGCCGGTGTCGACCCGGCCGGCCGCGAAGTCGGCCTGCTCCAGCGCCTTGACCAGGAAGCCTGCGTTGCTGCGGAGCGGCCAGACCACGGCGGAGGCCAAAGCCCCCACGAGCTGCTCGCGCGCGGCGTCCCGGCTGGGACCGTGGGCGATCACCTTGGCGATCATCGGGTCGTAGAAGGGCGAGATGGTCTCGCCGGCCTGCACGCCGGTATCCACCCGCGCCCCCTCGATCTCGAAAGCGTCCAGCCGCCCGATGGAGGGCAGGAAGTCCCTCGCCGGATCCTCGGCGTAGAGCCGCGCCTCCATGGCCCAGCCATCGATGGCGAGCTCGTCCTGCCGGAGCGGCAGGGGCTCGCCGCTGGCGACGCGGAGCTGCCACTCCACCAGGTCCTGGCCCGTGATCGCCTCGGTGACCGGGTGCTCGACCTGCAGCCGGGTGTTCATCTCCATGAACCAGATTCGGTCGGCGGAGAGGCCCTGCGATCCGTCGGCGATGAACTCCACCGTCCCGGCGCTCTGGTATCCGACGGCGCGCGCGGCGTTCACCGCGGCCTCGCAGACGCGCTCGCGGGTGGCGGGATCCATGCCGGGAGCGGGCGCCTCCTCGATGACCTTCTGGTGGCGGCGCTGCAGCGAGCAGTCGCGCTCGAACAGGTGCACGACAGCGCCGTGGCTGTCGCCGAACACCTGCACCTCGATATGGCGCGGCGAAGAGATGTAGCGCTCCAGAAGCACCCGGTCGTCGCCGAAGGAGGACGCCGCCTCCCGCCTGCAGGAGGCGAGCGCGTCGGCGAAATCTCCGGCCGCCTCGACCCGACGCATACCCTTGCCCCCGCCTCCCGCCACCGCCTTGATCAGCACGGGATAGCCGATGGCGTCCGCCTCGCCCTGCAGCCGCTGCGGGCTCTGGTCGTCGCCGAGGTAGCCTGGGGTGACCGGCACGCCCGCGTCCATCATGCGGCGCTTGGCGGCGTCCTTCAGCCCCATGGCGCGGATGGCCGACGGCGGCGGCCCGACCCACACCAGGCCCGCAACGATCACCGCCTCGGCGAACTCGGCGTTTTCCGACAGGAAGCCGTAGCCGGGATGGATCGCGTCGGCCCCGCTTTCGCGCGCCGCCTCTATGATCCGCTCGCCCCGCAGATAGCTCTCGCGCGCCGGCGAGGAGCCGATGTGGACCGCGGCGTCGGCCGAGCGGACATGCAGCGCGCCCGCATCCACATCGGAATAGACGGCCACGGTCCGAACGCCCAGCCTGTGGGCGGTGCGGATGACACGGCAGGCGATCTCGCCCCGGTTGGCGATGAGCAGCGATGAGATCATGCCGCAGTTCCGTAGCCCCGGCGCAACCCGATAGCCCCTCCTCTACCGCCCCGCCCGGACTTGTCCCGGTGGCTCGGCGTGGCGGCGTTAGAAGGCTTGCGTAACGCCGCTTGCTGAGCTTCGGGCGTCGCGCTCTGGAGGCCCGGAACACGTCTGGGCAAGGCGGAAAAGGTAAGCGACACCGTCATCACATCCGGAACACGCCGAAGCGCGGCCGAGCTGCAATGGGCGCGTTCAGGCAGGCGGCGAAGCTCAGGCCGAGCACGTCGCGGGTCTGGACCGGGTCGATCACTCCGTCGTCCCAGAGGCGGGCCGTGGCGTACCAGGGTTCTCCCTCGGTCTCGTACTTGGCCCGGATCGGCGCCTTGAAGGCCTCGACCTCCTCGGGCGTCCAGCGTTCCGCATCGCGGTGGACGGTAGCCAGGACGCTCGCGGCCTGTTCGCCGCCCATCACCGAGATGCGGCTGTTCGGCCAGGTGAACAGGAAGCGGGGGCCGTAGGCGCGTCCCGCCATGCCGTAGTTGCCGGCCCCGAAACTGCCGCCAATCAGGACGGTGATCTTCGGCACGCTGGCGGTCGCGACCGCGGTGACGAGCTTGGCTCCGTGCTTGGCGATGCCTTCCGCCTCGTAACGGCCGCCGACCATGAAGCCCGAGATGTTCTGCAGGAAAAGGAGCGGGATGCGCCGCTGGCAGGCAAGCTCGATGAAGTGCGCCCCCTTCTGCGCGCTCTCGGAGAACAGCACGCCGTTGTTGGCGAGGATCGCCACCGGCATGCCCCAGATATGGGCGAAGCCGCAGACGAGGCTCGGGCCATAGAGCGCCTTGAACTCATGGAACTCCGATGCGTCCACCAGCCGCGCGATCACCTCATGGACGTCGTAGGGCGCACGCACGTCCATGGGCACGACGCCGTAAAGCTCGGCCGGATCGTACTTCGGCGGCCGAGGCGCCTGCAGGTTCACCTCAGGCGTCGGCGCCGGCTGCAGGGTCGAGACGATGTCGCGCACGATGCTCAGCGCGTGCTCGTCGTCCTCCGCCACATGGTCCACCACGCCGGAGCGGCGGCCATGCGTCTCGGCGCCGCCCAGCTCTTCGGCGCTGATCACCTCGCCGGTGGCGGCCTTCACCAGCGGCGGCCCGGCCAGGAAGATGGTGCCCTGGCCGCGCACGATCACCGTCTCGTCGCTCATGGCCGGCACGTAGGCGCCGCCGGCGGTGCAGGAGCCCATCACGCAGGCGATCTGGGGAATGCCCTGAGCGCTCATCTGCGCCTGGTTATAGAAGATGCGGCCGAAGTGGTCGCGATCGGGGAACACCTGCGCCTGGTGGGGCAGGTTCGCGCCGCCCGAGTCCACCAGGTAGACGCAAGGAAGCCGGTTCTCCTGGGCGATCTCCTGGGCGCGGAGGTGC
>CAXTRP010000202.1:0-5936 GCA_964246615.1 uncultured Caulobacteraceae bacterium
AGGAGATCGTGCTCATCACGCCTGTGCGGCCTGGCGATCGCACGGCGGAGGCGGCGCATGCCGCGGCGGTGGCGCGGTTGCAAGCGGTGCGGACGAGACTGGCGACGCCGCTGACGGGCGCACGGGCCGTCGATCATGAGCGGGGCGAGCCGGCCCAGCCCCTCGCCTCCCCGGTCACCCGGTCGGACTACGTGCAGGTGGTGGCGCGAGCCAAACGCTACATCGAGGCCGGCGACATCTTCCAGGTGGTGCCGAGCCACCGGTTCCGGGCGCCGTTCGCGCACCCGCCCTTCGCCTGCTACCGGGCGCTGCGCCGGTTGAACCCCTCGCCATTCCTGTTCTTCCTGGACTTCGGCGACTTCCAGCTTGCGGGCTCCAGCCCTGAAATCCTGGTGCGGCTGCGCGACGGCAAGGCCGTGATCCGGCCCATCGCCGGCACTCGCCCCCGCGGCGCCACACCGGAGCAGGACGCGGCGTTGGAAGCCGAACTTCTCGCCGACCCCAAGGAGCGGTCGGAGCACCTCATGCTGCTGGACCTCGGCCGCAACGACGTCGGCCGCATCGTCAAGCTCGGCGACGAGGGGCGCAACACCGCGCCGACCGGCGTCCCGCGCGTGCGGGTCACCGAGAGCTTCAAGGTGGAGCGCTACAGCCACGTCATGCACATCGTCTCCAACGTGGAGGGCGAGGTGTCCGGCCCTGTGGACCCGGTGGACGCCATCCTGACGGCGCTCCCCGCCGGCACCCTCTCGGGCGCGCCAAAGGTGCGCGCCATGCAGATCATCGACGAGCTCGAGACCGAGAAGCGCGGCCTGACCTACGCCGGCGCCGCCGGCTACATCTCGGCCACGGGCCAGGTGGACACCTGCATCGTATTGCGTACGGCGCTGTTCAAGGACGCAATGATGTACGTCCAGGCGGGCGGCGGCGTGGTGGCCGATAGCGATCCGGACGCCGAGTACGAGGAGACCCTGCACAAGTCGAACGCCCTGCGTCGGGCGGCGGAGGAGGCTTGGCGGTTCGCCTGAGGACCCTGCCCCTCCACCTATCGGAAGCGTTCGTTTGACGCGACGCCGGCCCCGTCGCAGTACACCGCCGCGCTTAGACGGTGAAAAAGGCGAGACCGCGTGCTGGACACTGACGCCCACTCTGTTGCCAGCGACACGCCCGCGCCTCGGGCTCACGCCACGCGGCCGGCATGCCGGTGACCGCTAAACGGGTGCTGGTGCTGCAGGGCGGTGGCGCCCTGGGCTCCTATCAGGCGGGCGTCTGCCAGGCGCTGCAGGACGCGCAGGTGGAGCCCGACTGGGTCGCTGGCATCTCCATCGGCGCCATCAACGCGGCCCTGATCGCCGGCAACCCGCCGGAACGCCGCGTAGAGCGCATGCGGGCCTTCTGGGACAAGGCGAGTTCGGGGCCGTTCTTCTCGCCCCTGGCGGTCGACTTCAATCCGTTCCGCAGCCTTATCAACCAGATGAGCGCGACCTCGATCGCCACCTTCGGCGCACCCGGCTTCTTCACGCCGCGCGCGCCGCCCCCGATGCTGTGGCCTCAGGGCACGCCCGAGGCGATCAGCTACTACGACACCGACCCGTTGCGCGCCACGCTGGAGCGCCTGGTGGACTTCGATCGCATCAACGCCGGCGTCACGCGCCTCAGCGTCGGCGCGGTGAACGTGCAGACAGGCAATTCGGTAGTCTTCGATAGCGCCCAGCAGAAGATCGGCCCTGAACACATCATGGCGTCAGGCGCGCTTCCCCCCGGCTTTGCGCCGGTGTGGATCGATGGCGAGCCTTATTGGGACGGGGGTCTGGTCTCCACCCCGCCGCTGCAGTTCGTGCTGGACGACGACCAGCACGACGACTTGCTGATCTTCCAGGTGGACCTGTTCAACGCCCGCGGACCCATGCCGCGCAACATGCTGGAGGCGGACGAGCGGGAGAAGGACATCCGCTTCTCCAGCCGCACACGCCTGAACACCGACGCCAGCCTGCGCATCCACAAGGTCAAGACTGCACTGCGCGAGCTTCTGGACAGTTTGCCGGCCGAGCGCGCCGACGATCCGGAGCTTGCCATCCTGCACGAGAGCGCCAGGGAGAACGCGGTCACCGTCGTGCAACTCATCTACCGCAAGCAGCCTTACGAAGGCGGCTCAAAGGATTTCGAGTTCTCCCGCCAGACCATGACAGAACACTGGGCCAGTGGCGTCGCGGACGTACAGCGCACGCTGGAGCGTCACACCAGCCTGCTTTATCAAACGCTGCCGCCGGGCGTCACCGTGATCGACGCCGGCCATCCTAACGAGACCACTTAGCCTAGAGCCTGACCCTCCGCCCCGAAGGATGCTCCCATGAGCCTGAAGTCCCGCAACGCCGTGGTCACCGGATCGACCAGCGGCATCGGCCTCGCCTATGCCCGCGCGTTGGCGAAGGAGGGAGCCAACGTGATGATCAACGGCTTCGGCGACGCCGCCGCCATCGAGAAGGAGCGCGCAGCCATCGAGGGCGAGTTCGGCGTCAAGGCCATCTACTCGGCCGCCGACATGAGCAAGCCCGACCAGATCGCCGCCATGATCGACGAGGCGCACAAGACCTTCGGCTCGGTGGACATCCTGATCAACAACGCCGGCATCCAGTTCGTCTCCCCCATCGACGAGTTCCCGCTGGAGAAGTGGGACCAGATCATCGCCATCAACCTGTCGTCCGCCTTCCACGCCATGCGCGCCGCGATCCCCTTGATGAAGGCGCAAGGGTGGGGCCGCATCATTTCCACCGCCTCCGCCCACTCCAAGGCGGCGAGCCCGTTCAAGTCGGCCTATGTCACCGCCAAGCACGGCTTGGCGGGGCTGACCAAGACCGCGGCGCTGGAAGTGGCCACCCACAAAATCACGGTGAACTGCATCTCTCCCGGCTACGTCTGGACGCCGCTGGTGGAGAACCAGATCCCCGACACCATGAAGGCCCGCAACCTAACCCGCGAGCAGGTGATCAACGACGTCCTGCTCGACGCCCAGCCCACCAAGGAGTTCGTGCAGCCCGACGAGGTGGCGGCGCTGGCGGTGTTCCTCTGCTCCGACGCCGCCGCCCAGATCACCGGCGCCAACCTCTCCATCGATGGCGGGTGGACGGCGGAGTGAGCTTCGCGCCGTCGCCATGGCCCGGACGAGCGCGGAGGACGCCTCAGTCACCTAGACTTCCGCCGTCTCGCCCGGCCTTATTCCGGGCGTCCAGCGCGCTGCTGCAAACGTGTGAGCGCCGCGCCATGGACCCCAGGAACAAGTCCTGGGGAGACGGGTGGGGGAAAGGCCCTAGTCCTATCGTTCCGGTGCGAAGGAGCGCGTCGTGGATAGCAACGAAGTGATGCAGGAGTTCCGCGATGCCGGAGCGCTCCGCGAGGGCCACTTCGTCCTGTCATCCGGCCTGCACAGCGGCGTCTTCCTGCAGAAGAACCTGGTGTTCATGCACCCCGACAGGTCGGAACGCCTCTGCCGGGCCATGGCGCAGAAGATCACCGACCGCGTAGGCCCGGTGGACGTGGTGGTCTCGCCGGCTGTGGGCGGCATCATCCCGGGCTATGAGACCGCGCGCTGGCTCAAGGTCCCGGCGCTTTACGTCGAACGGGAGGCCGGACAGTTCAAGCTGCGCCGGGGGTTCCACCTGGAGCCCGGCGCACGGGTGGCCATGGTCGAGGACATCGTCACCACCGGGCTCTCGTCGCGCGAATGCATCGCCGCCATCCGGGCCGCCGGAGGCGATGTGGTGGTCGCCGCCTGCGTGGTGGACCGCTCGGGCGGCGAGGCGCAGGTGGGCGCACCGCTGGTCTCCCTCGCCAGCCTGAGGGTGCCGGCCTATCCCGCCGACCAGCTTCCCGCCGAGCTCGCCGCCTTGCCGGTGGAAGAGCCGGGCAGCCGGCGGCTGTCAGCGTGAACGAGACCGGCCGCCTGCGCCTGGGCGTCAACATCGACCACGTGGCGACCATCCGCAACGCCCGTGGGGAGGACTATCCCAGTCCCGTGCGCGCCGCCGAAGTCGCGTTGGACGCCGGGGCCGACGGGATCACGGCCCACCTGCGCGAAGACCGCCGCCACATTGTCGACGCCGACATCGCCACCCTCTCCGAACTCTGTCGCCGCCGCGGCCGGCCGCTGAATCTGGAGATGGCGGCGACAGCGGAGATGCTGGATATCGCCCTCGCTCACCGGCCGCACGCCGCCTGCATCGTGCCCGAGCGGCGTGAAGAGGTGACCACCGAGGGCGGCCTGGACGTGGTGAAGGGCTATGCCGATATCGAGCCGTTTGCGCGCGCCCTGCGCGAAGGCGGGTCGCGGGTCTCGCTGTTCGTGGAGGCCAGCGCCGAGCAGATCTCAGCGTCCGCCGAGGCCGGCGCCGCCATCGTGGAGTTGCATACCGGCGCCTACTGCGAAGCGGTGCGCCGTGGCGACGATGCGCGCGCCATGGCCGAACTGGCCCGGCTCCAGGGCGCGACACGCCAGGCGATGGCCCTTGGCTTGGAGGTGCACGCCGGCCACGGCATCGACTTCGCCACAGTGACGGCCATCGCTGCAATCCCCGAGGTCGCCGAGCTGAACATCGGGCACTTCCTCATCGGCGAGGCCATCTTCGCGGGCCTGCCGCACGCCATCGCCCGCATGCGCACCCTGATGGACGAGGCGCGCGCGGAGCCCGGGTCCAGGCCCGCATGATCCTGGGCGTAGGCTCCGACCTGACAGACATTCGCCGCATCGCCTCCTCGCTGGAGCGGTTCGGCGATCGGTTCACCGAGCGCCTGTTCACCGAGCTTGAACGCGCCCGCTCCGAACGCAAGGGCGACCGGGCCGCCAGCTACGCCAAGCGCTTCGCCGCCAAGGAGGCCTGCGCCAAGGCGCTGGGCACCGGCATCCGCCATGGCGTGTTCTGGCGCGACATGGGGGTTGTCAACCTATCCTCCGGCCAGCCGACCATCGCCCTGACCAACGGCGCCAAGGTGCGGCTCGAGGCCATGCTGCCGGCGGGAACGACCGCGCGCATCCACCTCAGCCTCACCGACGAACACCCCTACGCCCAGGCGTTCGTCGTGATCGAGGCGGTGGCTGCGGAGGCCGGCTAGAGCAGGATGATCCTGCTTAAAACCGTCCATAATTTCCGTCTTGCCCGGACTCGTTCCGGGCATCCAGGGCGCAGTCCCTCAATCGGCAAGCCGGCGCGCCCTGGACCCCAGGGACAAGCCCTGGGGAGACGGAACAGGCGCGGTCCCGCCTAGACTCATCCGCTCCAGCGCAACGCTTTTCAACCTCACCCCCCCAGCCGCGACAGGGCCAGCTTGTAGTTGGCGATCTGGGCGGTGAGGTAGGCCGGAACGGTTCCGGTCGTGGACCCCGTCGTAGTGGCCTTGGCGGTGGTCAGGTCGGAGTAGATCGACTTCACCTCGGCCAGGGCTGTGGCGATGGAGGTCTGGGCGGCGGTGACGCCTGCGGTGGTGGACAGCGACAGGGAGGCCGGCACCGTCACGCTGTAGTGCGACTTGATGTTGCTGGTGACCTTGACGCCGTTCAGCGTGGTGGGGGCGGCGGCTGTCGCTGCGCTGGAGACCAGGCCCTCCTTCAGGCCGAGCGAGCCCAGGGCGTCCTGGCCCGCAGGCCCGGCCTGAATGGTCACGCTGGTTGAGGCGTTGGCCGGCGTGATCCTGAGCTGCTGCTCGCCATTGACCGTCGTGGTGGTGACCGTGGCGTTGTAGCCGGATGCTGCACGGATCTTCTGGGCCAGGGTGGCGTAGGTGTCGTTGGCGGCGATCGTCACCGGCTGGACGATGCCCGAACCGCTCTGCACGTAGAACTTGTCGCCGGCCTGCACCGAGCTGTTGGCCACCAGCAGCTGGGAGGGCTGGCCCTGGATGGCCAGCGCGCCCTGCGGCAGCCCGAGCCGATCCAGGACCGAGCC
>CAXTRP010000203.1:0-2567 GCA_964246615.1 uncultured Caulobacteraceae bacterium
CCTCGCGGAAGCCCAGGTCCAGCATTTCGTCCGCCTCGTCCAGCACCACGGCGCGAAGCGTTTCGGTGCGCAGCTGCCCGCGCTCCAGGTGGTCGCGCAAGCGCCCCGGCGTGCCCACCACGATGTGGCAGCCGGCGCTCAGCGCCCGCTGCTCGCGCCGCGGGTCCATGCCGCCGACGCACGAGACCACCCGCGCGCCGGCCTCCGCATACAGCCATTCCAGCTCGCGTTGCACCTGCTGAGCCAGTTCGCGTGTGGGGGCGATCACCAGGGCCAGCGGGGCGCCCGCGGGCGCCAGCCGCTCGTCGGCGCCCAGCAGCTCCCCCGCCAGGGCCAGCCCGTAGGCCACCGTCTTGCCGGAGCCCGTACGCGCCGACACCAGCAGGTCCCGGCCCGCCGCGTGAGGCTCGATGACGGCCGCCTGTACCGGCGTGAGCTCGGCATAGCCCCGCGCGTCGAGCGCCCGGGCGAGCGGGGATGGCAGGTCGGGTCGGGACATGAAAGCGGCGCTCGGCGGCGGGGAGGAGGAGGGAGACGCGGCCGGAGGCAGGCTATCCCGCTATCCAAGTTAAGGCCGACCGCCCCTTCGCACAAGGCGACCATCCCCGCGACCGGCCATGATGGCGCCCTCCGCCGGCGACGACGACACTTTACGCAGGGGTGACTCGGCGCGTCCGCCGTGCGTGACGTCGGAGGGCGTCCGACCCGCAAGCGCTATCCGCTTGTTGAACGCAGGCCTCTATGCCGTTCGGCCGAAGCAAAAAGCTGCCGTGACGTCAACGAACTGTTCAAGTGAGCGTGCAGCAGCCGGCGTCTTCTGCTTACTACGCAGGCGGCATCGGGAGATGTTCAATGGTCGCTCGATCCAAGCGCCTCGCTATGATCGCGATGGCGGGCCCGATCACCGCGCCGGCGCCGAACGCCCACGCCCGACAGCCGCGGATCGATCATTCCGGCAAGAAGCAGAGCGGCGTGGCCTCCTTCTACAGCATGAAGGAAGCCGGCAAGCCCACGGCGAGCGGCGCGCCCCTCAAACCCGCCGCCCTGACCGCCGCGAGCCGAAGCCTGCCCCTGGGCACGCGCGCGAAGGTCGTCAACAAGGACAACGGCAAGGCGGTGACGGTCACCATCAACGATCGCGGACCCTACGCAAAAGGCCGCCTGGTGGATGTAACGCCCAGCGCGGCCGACCGACTTGGCATGAAAAAGCAGGGCGTGGCCAGCGTAGACGTCAAGCCGATCGCAGAGCCGCCTGTTCAGCCGAAGTGAAGGTCCGCTGAGGCTGAGGCTACACCAGGGCGTATGCTTGCCCTAGGTCTCGCACGAACCGCTCGAACTCCTCGGCCTTGCTGGCCTCGTCGGGCAGGCGCAGCAGGTAGGAGGGATGGACGGTGACGAAGCCTAGCGCGCCCCCCTCCACCTCGCCCGCCGGCCCTCGCTCCCGCGTCACCGACACCGCGCGACCGAAGACGGCCGTGGCCGCCGTAGCGCCCAGAGCCACGATCACCTTCGGCTGCACCAGGCGGCGCTCGGTCTCCAGCCACCAGCGGCAGGCCTTCACCTCGCCGGCGTTGGGCTTGGCGTGGATGCGGCGCTTGCCCCTAGCCTCGTGCTTGAAGTGTTTGACCGAGTTGGTGACGTAGGCGGCCTCCCGCGGCACGCCGGCCTGCGCCAGCGCCCGGTTGAACAGCTGGCCGGCGGGACCGATGAAGGGCTTGCCCTTTAGGTCCTCCATGTCGCCCGGCTGCTCGCCCACAAACATCAGCGGCGCCTGTGCAGGCCCCTCCCCCGGCACGCCCTGGGTGGCGTCGCGCCAGAGGTCGCAGCGCCTGCAGGTCTGCAGCGCCTGGGCCACCTCGCCCAGGGTGGTGGCCACATCGCCCGGAGGCGACTCTGGAGCCGCCGCCTTGCGGCGCGTGCGGGCGGAGGGCTCGGTTGGGGGCGCCTGCACCATGGCGTCGGTCCTTCCCTTGGCGCGGGAGACCAGCTCGGGGATCAGGCTGGCCTCAGGCATGTTCTTCCAGTAGCGGCGCGGCATATGCTGGGTCATCAGCTCCGCGTTCACCCTGGCCGGGTTGAACACCGAAGCGAAATAGACCCGCCAGTCCTCCTCCAGGGCGTCCTCGGCCGGCGCCTGGCTGCCGTCCACGCCGGGGGAGAAGTGCAGCGCGCCGTCCCAATGGGCGCAGACCTCCGGCGTCAGGATGGAGAAGCGCAGGTTGGCCATGCGGTGGACGAAGAAGTCTACGCCGCGCTCGACGATATGGTGCGCCGGCTCGAACCAGGCGACGTAAGTCTCCACCGCTTCAGGATCATCGGGCGGGTCCACCCTACGGAAGCGCAAAAAGGCGTGCATCTTGTGCTCCGCGTCGCGCACCTGCTTTCGCATCAGGTGCGCCGCGGCGACGTCGGCGTCGGTCACCACCGCCATCAGCTCCGGCTCGTCCTTCAGCCGCCACAAGAGGCGGTAAAGGAGATCGAAGCGCGTCGGGTCGCTGTGCAGGATCACGTCCTTGGCCAGGTCGACAAAGGCGCGCGGGGCGGAGAAGCCTAGGCCTGCCGGCGGG
>CAXTRP010000203.1:2577-5930 GCA_964246615.1 uncultured Caulobacteraceae bacterium
GGGTCGGCCGGCGCATCGCCGTCGAACAGGCCCGCCGCCTCCCCTACCCGCCAGACCGCATGCGGCGGCGCGACGCCGGAAAGGCGCAGCTTGCGCGCCGCCTCGCGCCAGCCGTCGAAGTCGATCTCCGACGAGAGGCGGACCGCGTACATCAGAACAGGCTGAGCTGCACCGGGGCCACGATCGGCGGCGCGACTTCCGCCAGCCGCTCGTCCATGGCTCCGGGGCGCCAGTCGGCGGTGATGACGAAGGGCTGCAGCCGCTTCACCGAACGGGTGAGCCGCTGCAGGTCCTCCAGCCGGATGGCCTTCACCCGCCGCACACTGATCAAGGTGTCCGCGTTCCGCGCGCCGAGCCCCGGGATGCGCAGCAGCATTTCCCGCTCCGCCCGGTTCACGTCCACGGGAAAGCGGTCGCGGTTGGCCAGCGCCCACATCAGCTTGGGATCGCGGGTGAGGTCCAGCATGCCGTCCGGCGCCGCCGAGACGATCTCCTCCCGTGAAAAGCCGTAATAGCGCATCAGCCAGTCGGCCTGGTACAGCCTGTGCTCACGCATCAGGGGCGGCCGGCTGAGCGGCAGCGCCTGGCTGGCGTCGGGGATCGGGCTGAAGGCCGAGTAGTAGACCCGCTTCAACCCGTAGCCGCCGTAAAGGCTCTCCGAACGGATCAGCACCTCGGCGTCGGTGCACGCGTCGGCCCCCACGATCATCTGGGTGCTCTGGCCGGCTGGCGAGAACTTAGCCGCCGCCCGGCCCGTGTGGGTCGGGTCACGTGCGCCGTCGATGCCCAGGCGCACCGCACCCATGGCCCGCTTGATGTCCTCCGGCCGTTTTTCCGGCGCCAGGGTCTTCAGCGCATCGTCGCTTGGCAGTTCGATGTTCACCGACAGCCGGTCGGCGTACAGCCCCGCTGCGGTGGCCAGCTCCGGGCTGCACCCCGCCACCAGCTTCAGGTGGATATAACCCCGGAAGTCGTGCACCTCACGCAAGGTCTTGGCGACCCGGTTCAGCTCCTCCTGAGTATAGTCCGCAGATTGGATCACCCCCGACGAGAGGAATAGCCCTTCGATATAGTTGCGCTTATAGAAGTCCAGGGTAAGCTGCACCACCTCCTCAACCGAGAACCGCGCCCGCGTCACGTTGCTCGACACTCGGTTGACGCAATAGACGCAGTCATAGACGCAGAAGTTGGTCAGCAGGATCTTGAGCAGCGACACGCAGCGTCCGTCCGGCGTAAAGGCGTGGCAAACGCCCATGCCGGAGTCCGTCGACCCGATTCCCCGCCCCTCCTTGGAGCTGCGCTTGGCCCCGCCGCTCGATGCGCACGACGCATCGTACTTCGCCGCGTCCGACAAAATCTCAAGTTTGCGACGTAGGGGGATGGCGACCACGACTCAGAGGTAACGTTCGATCTATGTTCGGTCCAGCTTGGCCGCGAAAGGATCGCCGGGGTCGGCGGGGTGAGGATGCTTGAAAATACCGCGTTCGAAGGCGGCCTCGGTCCGCTTGACACGATTCAGGAACGTAGGCAGAACGTTCGCGAGGCGTTCTTGAAGACGCGCCGTTGATTCGCGAGACGGGCCATGCTGACGCGCAAGCAACATGAACTTCTCATGTTCATCCATGAGCGGATCAAGGAGAGCGGGGTCTCGCCGTCCTTCGACGAGATGAAGGATGCTCTCGATCTCGCATCCAAGTCGGGCATTCACCGCCTGATCACTGCGTTGGAAGAGCGCGGGTTCCTGCGTCGCCTGCCTCACCGCGCCCGCGCCCTCGAAGTCGTGAAGCTGCCTGAACAGGCGGCGCCTGGCGTGCGGGAACGCGCACCGTTTCGCCCGCAGTTGGTGGAAACGGGCGGGAGCGCTCCGCCAAGAAGCTCAGCGGCCAACGATGCGCAAAGCCTGCCGGTGCTCGGGCGCATCGCCGCCGGCACGCCCATCGAAGCCATCCAGCAGGAGCGGGACCGTATCGCGGTTCCAGAAGCCTTGCTGGGGGTCGGTGAGCACTACGTCCTGGAGGTGCAGGGTGACTCCATGATCGACGCCGGCATCCTGGACGGCGACTTCGTGGTGATCCGCAAGGGCGAGGTGGCTCAGACGGGCGAGATCGTGGTGGCCCTGGTCATGGGCGAAGAAGCCACATTGAAGCGGCTGCGGCGGAAGGGCGGCTCCATCGCCCTGGAAGCGGCCAACCCGAAGTATCAGACCCGGGTCTTCGGGCCGGACCAGGTCGAGGTGCAGGGCAAGCTCGTCGGGCTTATCCGCCGCTATCACTAGCGCCAAGGTGTTCGGGCGGCGGGGGCTGGTCGGCGGCTTTGGCGGCCTCTGAACGGCTGGGCGCGGGCTCGCTCCATGGTCGTCGGCCGCGCATGGATTGCGCCCAGGACATCCGCCAGCCGGTAGGTGCGGCGTAGATCTCCGCTGAACCGCCTCTCGCAAAGTCCGTCCGGGTTAAGGTGAGGGCGCCGGGGCAGGCGTCCGCGGGAGGCTCCGGGCCGCGCACGATCAGGATGTCGCTGGCCTGGCAGAGGGCGGACAGGCGATCGGTCGGTGCGGCCTTGCGGCTCCACCAGGCGCCGAGCGCCGGGCTGGTTCCCCGCCGCGGCGCGCACGCGCTGCGATCGCAATCGAAGGCGAGTTCGGCCTCGGCCGCGGGATCGAAAGGCGTCAGCAATCCACGGCGCGTGGTCCAGGCGTTGCTGGCGAAGGCGCGCACCGCAGGCTTCAGCACCACCGCACGGCCATCCTCAACGATGGCGGCGTTGTTCCCGTCAGCGGCGATCCAGGCGACGGGCGCAGGCGGACGGGGCCAGACCAGCACGGCGGCTGACAGGGGCGCGGCCACCCAGCGCAGCCGGCCACGCCACAGACAGGCGAACACCAGACCGGAGAAGGCGATGGCGAGCGCCGGCGCCGGCGCGCTTGGAAGCGTGCGGACCGCACCGGGCAGGGTCGCGAACAGGTGCGCGATGGATAGGATCGCCTGCGCCGCGCCGGCCGCCACGGCCTGAGGCCCCGCCAGCAGCACGTGTGGCGCGCCGGCCGCCGCGCCAAGCGCGCAGACCACCAGGGCCGGCATGAGCACAAGGCTCGCTACCAGGTCCGCGGCGAAGTTGGCGAACAGGCCGTAGGTGGCCATCCTGTTGAAGTGCTGCAGCGCGAAGGGCGCCGTGGCGAGCCCGGCCACCAGGCTGACGGCGGCCATGGCCACGATCCAGTCGCGGGCATGCTGGGGCCAGGCGATGAACCAGGGCGCATCGATCCGCCCTGCGCGGCGGGGCCAGACCTCCGCCATAGCGACCAGGGCGGCGGTGGCGCAGAACGACATCTGGAAACCCGGCTGCACCACGGCCAC
>CAXTRP010000204.1:0-5930 GCA_964246615.1 uncultured Caulobacteraceae bacterium
CTCCAGCCGGAGGCTCTCCACGGCGCTGCGGCCCCTAGCCGCCCATTCGCGGCGCACGCGATAGCGGTGCACCTCGCCCGCCTCGGCATAATCGAATTCCAGGCTCACGGCGGCGGCCGGCTTCGTCGCCGAACGGTTTATGCGGTCGCAGAGGTACGCCTCGTAGTCGGCCTGGGCCACCCGCGCCCCGAGCGCACGCCGGCCGTAGAGCGCCAGGCGGACGGCCTCCAGGAGGGTCGTCTTCCCAGCGCCGTTCTTGCCGCCGATCAGGACTATGGGCGTCGGCCCGCCCTTCCGGCGACGGGGCACCAGATCGATCTCGGTGGTCCCGGCATAGAGCCCGAACTCCTCGAGCCGGATGCTGCGAAGGATCATCGGGCCGCCTCCGCTTCGGCGATGGCGGAAAGCAGGTCGAGATCGTCTTCTTCCGCGGCGTCGGCCGCGATCTCCCCCAGCCCATCGGCGGATCGGCAGTCTGCCCGCTCCGCCAGGATTTCATCGAGGCTCCGCCATTCCTGGCGGAACAAGTCCTCGATCCGGGTGTGGATCGCGTGCCGCCGCTTGAGGCCGTGTGCGGCGCGCTCGATGTCCAGCAGCCGGGTGACGAGCTCCGGCGGGACGGAGTGCTCGGTGCAGGCCTCCGCAAGCAGCCTCGCATCTTCCGCCGTGAAAGCGGCGTTGTCCTCGACGATCCAGTCGAGGTCGCGTCCGAGCACGCCCTTGACGATGCCGGGCACCCTGTCCGCCCAGTCGCCGCGCTCGGCGCGCCAGATCCGCCTAATCTCGTGCAGCTCCGCGTCATGGATCAGGAGCGTGTCGGTCCCGGGCGGCGCCTGCGCCTGGATGCGGAGCTGCGTCTCCAGCAGCTTGGTCAGCAGGTTCTCGCAGAAATCCAGGGTGTAGGGTCCCGGCACCGGCGTATCGGTCCCGGTAATGAAGCTGACCTGGCCGCTGCGTCGCCGGACGTCGCGATACAGGCGCTTCCTCGCGGGGATCTGCGTCTCGGCGAGCAAGTCGCGGAACTCAAGCAGCGGCTCTAGCCAGTCCTCCCCGGAGTCGATCATCGCCTCCATCGACCGGTCGCGTTCGACCACCGTGCAGACCCAGCAGCCGAAACGCGAGTTGCCGCAGCTGGGCGTGGTCTTGTCCACGACCAAAGGGCATTCGCCCGCCTGTGCGTTGCGGTACATCGCCACGAGGTCGCGGTTGTCGTTCCCCCAGGGAGACTGGTTCTGGAGCAGGTAGGTCCAGACGTCATCGGTCGAGAATGCCTCGATCGGCCCGTAGACGTAGGCGTTCAGCAGCGAGGAGTGGCGCGACAGCGGTGAGCCCTTGATGCGGTGGAACGACATCACCTGGGCGCGTGTGGCGCTCTCGGACGAGCGGACGCCGAGCACCATCACGACCTCGCCGAACTCGGCGACCCGTGCCTTGATGAAGTCGTTGGCGGGCTCGATCTTCAGCCGTTCCGTGCACCAACGGAACCGGCGGGAGGGAGCCGGGTAGCCCCTGCCGATCAAGTTGACCCAGAAGCTGCGGTCGACGGTGGGCGTGACTTTGTGGGTCGTGAACGGGAGGCCTCGCTCCCTGGCGGCGGCGGCGATGCGCGCGAGCGTCAGGTCGATGTAGCGCGAGATGATGGGGGTCTCGACCAAGGTGTCCGAGCTGATCACGTGGACCGGCTTCGCCCGCTGCTCCGCCGGAAGGGCGGCCAGGGCGGTCCAGACGAGCTGGAGGACGCACGTGGAATCCTTCCCGCCGGAGAAACCAACGACCCACGGCCTGGCGTCGGCCAGGTAGACGCGCTGGATCTCGGCGATGCGGTGCTGCAGGCCATCGCGGTCGAGGAGGGTCACGGGCGGCATCAGGCGGCCACCCTCGCGCCCTCGGCAGCTGCGGGAGCGTAAAGGCCCTCGATGCGCTCGGCCTCATCCGTTAGCTGGAGGCCCAGCGCCTTGGCGACGACGTTGGCCACGAGCACGACGTTGTTCCTGCTCTTGTTGACCTTGCCGGCCACGAGCGCCCGGTTGTCCCAGAGGTCCCGGTCGGATCGCGCCCACGATATAGTCCGCAGTGCGTTGAGGCGATCCTTCCAGCCGGCGGGATCATCGGACAGCAGCTGTGCCCCCGCGATCGCGATCGCCTGGACTGCGATGGCGTGGGCATGAATGTAGTCGCGACGGAGTTCGGAAGCAGCGACCTCCCGGCTTCCCACCCTTTGCCAATCGGGCATGTTTGCTATCACCTCCGTCCAGAACACGATGGCTAGCGCCTCGTCGTCCGGTTCGACGCCGCCGCCTGCCGCCTTGCCCACCAGCACTGCGGTCGCATTGTGCAGGCTGCTGAGCGTGAACAGCTTGGTCGACCTGTTGGAGATGCTGCTGCTGTCGAAGCAGGTGAAGTCGCGGAACAGCGGCACCTCCCGCGTAACGTGCCGCGCGAGCCGCGCCAGGGCGTCGCGGTGGTCGTAGAGGAGCTGGAGGGATTTGGTGGGCCGGACGGCGTGGATGTTGAGGTCGGCGAACATCTGTTGCGAACGCCTCAGGCCACGGTCGGCGAACACGACGACGGAGATTGTCTCGTCCCCGAGCAGCGGCCGCTCGCGAAGGGCCTCCTCGATCGCGGCCCGCCGATGCTGCCCATCGTTGATCAGGATTGTGGAAGACATGGATATCCTGAGCTGGCCGACCGCGCGCAATGGACCATCGGCCGCTGCGGGCGCGAACTCGATCTCCCCATCGATCGACGCGCATAGGGAAGAGAGAATGTACTCGCCGGGATGGTCGGATATGTAGGTCGCGATCGCCGGCACCCGCGCCCGATTTAGCACCCGCTGCGCCCGCAGGTCGGCCGGGATCGCGTCATCGTCGAACTTGAAGAGCCGGGGCACGACCTTCAACGGAACCATGATTACGTAGTAGGCGCTGCCCGCCTGGATGCCCCTTATGGCCGTAAATGCCAGCGCGTTACCGTCCATCGGCTCGTATCCCTCCCACTCACCTCTACGTGCTATAAGGTGGAAGTCTGTCTTGGAAGTCAATTTACAAACTTCCAGTGTTCTTAGGAGTTAGATGATTGTTGCTGCTGACCACTAACGCAGCGGGAGACACCAGCCATAGTGAGAATGTCTAGTTGGCTAGGTGGACAGATCTAAAGCGCTTCGCAGCTCTCAGCCGAAAACACTCAATGTCCAAGGAGCTGCGCAAAACGGGTGGCTCGGCTACGTCTGCTTCGGAGCAGGTTTCCCACGGCGTTAAACGTCCGAGCTGAAGCGCGCAGCTAGTGCTTTACTGGTGGTTAGAGGGTTATATTATTGGGCAGCATCTCGAACGGATTCACCGCTGACACGCTCAATGGGGTGAAGTAACGGAGATTTTGCGTCAGCACCATCAAGCCCCGGCTGAGTGCCGTCGCAGCAATCGTGACATCTGCCAGTCCCGGGGCATGTCCCTGCCCAAGCGCGTAGTCTGCCAAAGCGTTCATGCGTCGCGCTGTCGAGACATCAACGGGCAGAACCCGGCTGGAATACAGGTGCAGCACTGTCTCCAGCCATTCTGTCAGGCGCCCGGCCTTGACGTGGGCACAGCCGCGCAGCTTGCTGTCGATGGCAAGGTCGAACAACGCCAAGTCACGGATGCAGCCGTCGCGCTGCAGGGTGAGGCGAATGGACCAGACCTGCTTCGGCTTGAGAGGCGGCTTGGGACCAACGAAGGCGCCTTTGTTCCATGGAACTACGGGCCGGACGGTCGGGGACACAGGGTTCGGCTTTGAAGGCTGCATGATGATCTCCTGAACCGCGGGATGGAGGCAGGAGATTAATCACCGGACCTTGGGGCTGTGGCCCAGCCTGCTGTGGCAAGTGGCTGGAGCAAAGTCCGCTTTCGGGAACGTGGCCCGAACCCTTGAACGTCCGAGATGCGCGCAAAGCGGCCCTTGCTCGTCGCCGCTGTTAGCCGGCCATCCTTACGCCAGCAAAGGCAGGTCTATTGGTGCCGCAACCCTATCGGGCCAGGATAACGGGACAGACAGCAGATGACACGGAGACGTCCCTTTTTTGGACACGCGCGAGATCGTAGAGGCGCCCAAGCCGGCAACACGCCGCCTCCCCTGGCAGCTGCACCCGGCATTGATGGCGGAGCGTCTGACCGTCTGTGCCCGCCTGCTGGTCCGCGGTCGCGCCGAGGCCTTCCGCCTGGCCGACCCGTGGGCCGGAGACGATGCCTGGAGTATCGGCTGCCGTGCCTATTCGTTCAGCCGCAACCAACTACGCCAGGCGGCCACGACGGGGCGGTACAACTGGCTGGGCGTGCTCGACGCGACTCACCATTTCGTCTTCCTGGTCGAGGGCGTGCCGGTGCGCTTTTTCCGCGGCGACGCGGCCGAGCCGTCCAAGCGGGCGATGCGGCAGCAGGAGAACGAGGTGCAGCAGCTCGCCCTGGCGCTCGGTTCGGAAGACAGCGCCGAGGGCTTGATGTTCCGCCTGGCTCTGGAAACTGACGACGCCGGCGCCGTGCAGCGGGTGGTGTTCCTGGCCCTGCGCGGTGAGGAAGGTGCTGTCGAGTGCTTCTGGCCCGTACCGCTGGAAACCGAGCCCACCACGCCCACGCAAGGCCAGCTTGCCACCGCAAGGAAAATGCCGCGTCGTAGCTAGGAGCCGCTTGCTCCCCTACGTGCTCACATCCTTCTCAGCCCAAGCCAGTGCCCGGGCCATAGCATTCGGATCGATTGCTGCCAGCGCCTGCGGACCGCCGGGCCGCTCCCTGCGCATGGGCGTCTGCGAGCTGTCGAGGGTGCGGATGCGCGGGAAGGTCACCTGTGCCAACACCTCGTCGCCCGGCGCCCACACCCAACCCTCGCCGCGTCGGAGCTGCGGCAGGGCGCCCAGGATGCGGCGACCCTCGGCGCGGTCGGCCTGTCCCTCGATCCAGCGCCCGATCGCGGCCCGGTCCTGCGACGAAGTCAGCTTCATCGACACCAAGATGTCCGCCTGGCTCAGCACGTCCTTGTGCAGCACCGCCGGGCGCTGGGTGATGAGCCACGGCACAAACCCCCTCACCCGCCCGCGGCGCACGATCTCCTCCATGCGGCTGAGCAGCTCAAGCCCGTCGGGCTGAGTGCGTTGGGGTGCCCACAAGTCCGCCTCGTCCAGCACCAGGTGCAGCGGCTCGGTATTGGCCTCGTAGAGCGCGGTCGTGAACTCAGTCATGAAAGTCCGTCTAACGGCGGCGCTGCCAAAACCGGATACGTCTACCACGCACGCCATGATCGCCTGGCCCACCAGCCGGCCCAGAGCGGCACCGGTGCCGGCGTCGAGCGGGACGTCGGCGCGGGCACCGCCGAACACGGCCACCGGAAAGGGCGGGTCTGCCCCGCCCACGCCCTTGGCCAGCCCCCACCAAACCCCGAGCGGGTCCACCACGCAGACCCGGCCGCCGCCAGCCATCACCCGCTCGAGCAGCCCCTTGGCCGCGTAGGTCTTGCCGGATCCGGAGGTTCCGACGATGGCGAGCCGGGCATCGAGGGCGGACGGGGGCAGGAGTTCTGCGATCCGGTCCGCAGCCACGCCTGGGTTCACCGCGACCCCGCCCGAAACGGACCCGGCCCCGGCCGCGCGTCCAACGGCCAGCACGCGGCTGATAGTGGCAGTGCTGACCTTGTAACGCCGGGCGAGCGCAACGGCCCGGCTTCGGCCGGACAGGACGGCCTCTACGATCTCGGCCTGGGCGTCCCGGGACAATTTCGGCGGTCGGCCGCCAGCACCGCGGGGGCGGACCGGGCCGGGTTGAAGAGTCAGCTGACAGTCCACCGCGGCAGGATGGGAGCCTGGAGCGAAAGCCCCGACGTGGGAGGCGTAATCGGCACCAGGAACAACGTCTTCATCCGGCGTGCGCGATTGCACGTGCCCCGGAGTGTCGGCTTTGTCGGACGTG
>CAXTRP010000205.1:0-5911 GCA_964246615.1 uncultured Caulobacteraceae bacterium
CGGGCCAAGGTCGCGCCGTCGCCGGCAAAAACCTGGTCGCCATGCGGTCCGATCCCAGCGACGACGAGGGTGCGCCCCACGACGACGAAACGGACGGAGGTGACGCCCTCCAGACCGCGCAAGCGCGCCACATCCACCTGACCCAGCATCTGGCTGAGAGGCGCCCCTTGGTAGATCGCCGCCCGTTGTTCAGGCGTCGCAGCCCGGGCGAAGAGCCGCCCGTGGTCCATCGACAGCCACCCGCTGAAGATCCAGGTCAGGACCACGACGCCGCCGCAGAGGCCCAGGATGTGGTGCCACTTCAGCCAGCCCTTGAAGGGGGAGACAGCCGGGCGCTTGCTGCGCATCTTCTTGGCCGTGCGATAGACGCCCAGGCCGATGCCGACGGCCGTGACGCCGAGCCCGACCAGGGAGACCCACCACACCGTCTGGTCCCAGGCGGCGAAAAAGCGGCGTAGCGGCGTGAAGTAAAGCCAGTGCACCACGGCGCCGAGCCAGTTCCAGGCGCGCTCGTAGGCGCGGGTCTTCTGCACCACCTCGCCCGTGCGCGCCGAGACGTAAAGCTGGGTTCCGGCGTCATCCGCGAGGGAGACACGGTAGAGGGGTCGGGCGTGATCGAAGGCCTGGTGGACCACCCACTGGTCATAGCGGATCGGGCCGACCGTGCGAGCGACCGGCCTCGCGCCGAAGCGAGCGGCGACCCCGCCGGCCTGCGCTGGCGTCAGCGCCGGAAGCTCCTCCCCCGTCCTCGCGGAAACGGCCCGATCGCCCTGTGGCGAGCCGACGACATAGACCGGCTGGCCCAGCACCCCCACGAGGCGAAGCGACATGGCGCCGGGGATGGCGTCAAAGGCGTGGCTGGGGTCCACCTGCACCTGCTCGAGCGGGACAGGCTCCGCCCGCGCCCGCGCCTCGCCGCCGTCGAGCGACGGGAAGGGGACGAACAGCAGGACCGCTCCGCTCGCGAACCAGACCGCGAACAGCAAGCAGAGGACGATCCCAAGCCAACGATGCAGCCAGACGAAAGTCTTGAGCATGGCCTCCCTGCTAGAAACGCGCGTGCACGTCGAACTCGACGTAACGGGGCCGGCCAAGCACGATCTGGTGCTCGTAGTTGATGTCGGTGGCCTGTGCGTAGCTCGTATCCGCCAGGTTGTCCGCGCGAAGGGTCAGGTCGATGTGCGGCGTCAGGCTGTAGGTCGCGTAGGCGTTCACGATCGCGTAGGCGAGCAGGGTCTCGTCGTTGGCGTAGTCCCCCTGACGGTCGCCGACGTACTGCACGCCGCCTCCGATTTCGAGCGGAAGCCCCGCCACATGAGTGTAGCTAGCCCAGACGTTGGCCACCCACTTGGGCGCGTTCGGCATCTCCAAGCCGTTCGCGTCGATCGGGGCGCCGGTATATTCGTCCGAGGTCGTGAACTTCCCGAACGTGGCGTCGTCGTAAGACGCGTTGGCGTTGACGGTGAAGTCTTGCGTCACCCGTAGGTCGCCGGAGACCTCGACGCCCTTGGAATATTCGCTGCCGGCCGTAACCGCCACGTCCTGGCCGTTCGTAGTCAGCACGTTGCGCCGCTCGATATCGTAGACCGACAAGGTGAGGTCCGCCCGGTTGTCCGGCGCACTGGCCTTGACGCCCGCCTCGATCTGCTTGGAGCGGCTCAAGCTGTAGTTTTGGCCAGCGTTCACGATAAAGATGTCTGAGCTGACCGGGTCCTGCCCGGTCGTGAACGATACGTAGGGCGTGATGTACTTGTTGATATCGTAGACTACACCGATCCGGTAGGTGAAGGGGTCGTAGACACGCTTGAAGCTGGTGGCGGCGTTGAAGGAACCGTCGGCGTTGAAGTTCTGCCGGTCCAGGCTGAGATAATCATACCGTGCCCCGGTCACGACTTTAAACTTGTCGGTCAGATAGAAGATGTCTTCGAAGAAGACGGCGGGGTCATTCCAGAAGGTCGGGCTCACGCCAGCGGGCGGCTGACGATTGCCGCCGGGCGGAAGGCCCGGGAGGAACAGACCTGGATCAGGGTTGAAGGGGTCCACCTCGTCGTTGTTCGGGAAGCCGCGGGTGCGCTTGAAGTCGAGGTGGCTATAGTCGTAGCCGATGTTCAGCTTGTTCTTGAAGCCGAAGATCGGGTAGCTGACCGTCAGGTCACCCTGGTCGCCTTCGATATCCTGATTGTGATCGACGAAGAAGCGGTCGCGATTGATCTGGCTGGTCGCAGGATCGAACAGATAGGTCTCAGCGTTGCGCCAGCGACGATCCGCTTTGAAGAAATAGAGGAAGTTATTGAACGTGACGTAGTCATTGATCTGATACTTCACCAGAAGCTGCGGAAAGAACTGGTGGGACTCGATCGTGTAGTCCGACACATCGTAGTTCACAGTGCTCGTGCGCTTGTCGAGCGTGTAGCCGAACTTGGTGTCCACTACCCCCTTGAGAGGATCGGTGGCGAAGCTGGTGGGGAAGAGCGGGTCGCCGTAGTAGGGAAAGGGATGGTCTTGTAGGTAATCGACCGATAGCTGCACATCCAGCTTGGCGTTGGGACGCCACAGGGCGGAGAGCGTGGCGTCGAAAGAGTCGCTCGGAGCACGCTGGATATAGTTGTCCGATCGCAGGTAGCTGACGTCCGCCCGGGCCGCCACGTTGGGCGCAACCGTACCATCCACACTGGCGCCCACCTGAGCGGTGTTGAAGCTACCGTAGGAGAACAGACCCTCGTACTTGGGATCGCCGAAGGTGACGGCTTTATTCACGATGTTGATCGCGCCGCCGATCGCGCCCTGCCCATACAAGACTGAAGCGGGGCCCTTCAAGATTTGGACGCTGTCCAGGTTATAGGTGTTGTTCGGACGGGCGATCAGGTCGGAAGGCCCGACGTAGATGCCATTGTGAAGGATCTGGATTTCGTCGGCGGAGAAGCCGCGAATGTGAAAGTTGACCAGATCGCCCGGGGTGCCGCCGGAGGTGACGCCTGGCAGGCTGTCGGCGGCCTCTTCCGCGGTCAGATAGCCCCGGGTCGTGATGGTCTGAGAGGTGATGACGTCGAGCGTCGCTGGCGTATCCTTGGCCGAGAGGTTCAGCCGGCTACCCGTTGGGGTGAACTGCTCCAGAGATCGCACGCGCGAGCTGGTGACCACGACCTCCCCTACGGTCGAGGTTGACGAGGCTCCGGACGCCGGTGGAGGGTTCGTCGGTGGCGGCGTAGACTGAGCATAGGCGAGGCCGCTCAAGGCGCTCGTAGCGACAAGCACGATCGCGAGTGTAAGCCCTTCCCGTCGGTTCATTGACATCCCCCCGTCCCCCAGAAGAAGGGCAGCGCGCACCTTCTTTTGACTAGTCAAAAACGGACGGCGACATCTGTCTATTCCCTTAATGTCGCAGGGCCTGTCGCACCCCCGTCAAATTCCATGCTGCCTAACGGTTAGCGTATGGCGCCTCAGAAATACGCATCACGCTGAGAGAAGGTCTCCTAGCCAAGGGAGGGAAGATCGAGATGGTTCGCCTTCGCGCAGTCGATCGCGTCAGCATAGCCGGCGTCAGCGTGGCGCATGACGCCAGAAGCCGGGTCATTCCAAAGCACCCGCTCCAGCCTGCGCGCCGCCTCGGGCGAGCCGTCTGCCACGATCACCATGCCGGCGTGTTGGGAATAGCCCATGCCCACGCCGCCGCCGTGATGAAGTGACACCCACGTAGCGCCGGAGGCCGTGTTAAGCAGCGCGTTTAGCAGCGGCCAGTCGGACACGGCGTCGGAGCCGTCGCGCATGGCTTCAGTCTCTCGGTTCGGAGAAGCGACCGAGCCGGAGTCGAGGTGGTCGCGCCCAATGACGACGGGAGCCTGCAGCTCGCCGGAAGCGACCATGTCATTGAAGGCGAGGCCGAGCCTATGACGATCGCCAAGGCCGACCCAGCAGATGCGCGCCGGCAGGCCCTGAAACCTGATCTTCTCGCGGGCCATGTCCAGCCAACGATGCAGGTGGGTGTTTCCGGGGGTTAGCTCGCGCACCTTGGCGTCGGTCTTGTAGATATCCTCCGGATCGCCCGACAGCGCCGCCCAGCGGAACGGACCGATCCCTCGGCAGAACAGCGGGCGGATGTAGGCCGGCACGAAACCTGGGAAAGCGAAGGCGTCCTCGACGCCCACGTCCTTGGCCATCTGGCGGATGTTGTTGCCGTAGTCGACGGTGGGCACCCCGGCCTTCTGGAAGTCGAGCATGGCGCGCACGTGCTCCGCCATCGACGCCTTGGCGGCCTCCTCGACCGCCTTGGGGTTCTGGTCGCGTGCGCCTTGCCAGCGCTCCAGGGTCCAGCCGCGAGGGAGATAGCCATTGATCGGATCGTGGGCCGAGGTCTGGTCGGTCAAGAGGTCCGGGCGCACGCCGCGAGCATACAGCTCCGGGAGCAGTTCGGCGGCGTTGCCCAGGAGGCCGACAGAGACCGGGGTCTTCTCGCGGCAGGATCGGGCGATGATCGCCAGCGCCTCGTCCAGGCTCTCGGTGGACTGGTCGAGGTAGCCTGTGCGCAGGCGCATGGCGATGGAGGCGGGGTTGCACTCGATGGCCAGGCAGGACGCGCCGGCCATGACAGCGGCCAGCGGTTGGGCGCCGCCCATGCCACCGAGGCCCGCCGTAAGCAGCCAGCGGCCGGCGAGATCGCCGCCGTAGTGTTGACGGCCCATCTCCACGAAGGTCTCGTAGGTGCCCTGTACGATGCCCTGGGCGCCGATATAGATCCACGAGCCCGCGGTCATCTGGCCGTACATGGCCAGCCCCTTGCGATCGAGTTCGTTGAAGTGGTCCCAGGTGGCCCAGCGAGGGACCAGGTTGGAATTGGCGATCAGCACGCGGGGCGCATCGGCGTGGGTGCGGAACACGCCGACCGGCTTGCCGGACTGGACCAGCAGGGTCTCGTCGTCGCCGAGCCGGCGCAGGGTCTCAACGATCCGGTCGTAACTCTCCCAGTCCCGCGCGGCCCGCCCGATACCGCCATAGACCACCAGGTCCTGCGGTCGCTCGGCCACGTCAGGGTCGAGGTTGTTCATCAGCATCCTAAGCGGCGCCTCGGTGAGCCAGCTCCGGGCGCTCAAGGTCGTCCCGTGGGGCGCGCGGATCGTGCGTTGGGGATCGTGGCGGGTCATAGGGCTTCCGCGAAGGTGAGACAGGCGTGGAGCACATCGCGCAGGGCGCGGCGAAGCGGTTCGGCGCGGTGCGGGTCGTAAGGCGACGGCCAGGCGTCCACGTCCTGCGGCGCGGGGGCGTCGTCCATGTAGCCGCGACAGGCGAGCTCCATCTGCAGGGCGTGGACCCCCTCGGCCGGCCGGCCGTAGTGGCGTGTCGTCCAGCCACCCTTGAAGCGGCCATCGACGACGTGGCTGAACTGGGGGTAAGCGGCGCAGGCTCGTTCGACCCGCTGCGTCAGCCCAGGGTCGCAGCTCGCGCCGCCGTTCACCCCGATGTTGAAGTTGGGCAGCTCGCCGTCGAACAGGCGCGGCACGCGCGAGCGGATCGAGTGCGCCTCGTAGAGGATCACGCGCGGGTGGTCCGCCTTCAGGCGGGCCACCTCGGCCGCTAGGGCGTCGTGGAAGGGCTCGAAGTAGGCGGATCGGCGACGGGCGATCTCCGCGTCGTCCGGACCCTCGCCCTCATCGTAGAGGGCCTCGCCGTCGAAGGTCTCGGTCGGGCATAGCCCTGTTGTCGCCTGGCCGGGGTAGAGGGAGGCGCCCGAGGGGTCGCGGTTGACGTCGATGGCGGTGCGCGAAATCGTCGTGCGCACTGTCGTGGCGCCGAGATCGGCGGCGAAGTCGTAGAGCAGATCGACCCACCAGTCGGTGTCCTTGCGGGCGAGCCGCAGGGAGACGAGGCGCGCCGTCAACTCCGGCGGGATCTCCGTCCCGGTGTGAGGGAAGCTGAC
>CAXTRP010000206.1:0-5910 GCA_964246615.1 uncultured Caulobacteraceae bacterium
CTTTGGCCGGCCGTAGTAGGCGACGAGGCCCGTGCGGATGGCGCGCGCGGTCTCGACGTTGTCGCGGGTGTGGCGCAGCCGCAACCCCCGGACGTTGACCACCACCTCCAGCAAGCCTGCCGGCGAGAAGTAGTAGGTGGCGAGCGCCGGGCGACCGAACACCGCCTCGTCCACCGCCCAGGCCGCCGACCCGCCGACGACCGCGTTCGCCACCGGTGGAAGGGTGAGCAGCACCGGCGCGGCGGCCCGCCCCTCGGGGAACAGCGCCTGCACCTGCGCCGGCGTCATGCCGACCCGCGCGCCACGCCAAAGTTCCGGCCCCGCAGACGGCGAAGGCGAGACGGCGAGGGCCGCCGCGGCGGCGAGGAGGGCGAGCATGATCAGGCGTCCTCGCACGCAGCAGTGAAGGCGTCGAGCCCCCGGCGCAGATCGACGATCAGGTCTTCCGGCGCCTCCAGGCCCACGTGCAGCCGGATCAACGCACCGTCCGCATGCCAGCCTCGACCGGCGTTGCGCACTTGCGGGTCGCCGTTGATCGCCAGGCTTTCGAACCCACCCCAGGAGAAACCCAGGCCGAAGACCCGCAACCCATCCAGGAAAGCCGCAGCGGCGCTCGGTGGTCCAGGTCGCAGCACCATTGCAAACAGGCCGTTCATCCCGCTGTAGTCGCGTCTCCAGAGCTGATGGTCGGGCGAGCCGGGGAGGGCGGGACAAAGCACCCGCTGCACCTGCGGCTGGTTGTCCAGCCATGCCGCCACCTGCAAGGCCGAGGCGCCGTGCCGCGCCAGCCGTAGGGGCAGGGTGCGAAGACTGCGAAGGACGGTATAGCAGTCATCAGGCGAGACGGCCCAGCCGGCGTCCCAGGTGGCCTGGGTCAGCCGCTCCCCCAGCGCAGGATCGGATACGGCCACCGATCCCATGAACACGTCCGACCCTCCCGACACGTACTTCGTCAGGGCCTGGATCGACAGGTCCACTCCGTGGTCGAGCGGCTTGAACAGCAGGCCGGCCCCCCAGGTGTTGTCGATCAGCGTCAGCACGCCCCGGTCTCGCGCGCCCGCGGCGATGGCGGCTACGTCCTGCAGCTCGAAGGTCAGGGACGCGGGCGACTCCAGGAAGATGGCCCGGGTCTGCGGGCTGGTCATCGCCATGACGTCTTCAGCGCCGGCGCCGGGAGCGAAGTAGCGGGTGCGCACGCCGAAGCGGGCGAGCATGCCCTCGCAGAACCGACGCGTGGGCGCGTAGGCCCCGGCGCTGAGCAGCAGCTCGTCGCCGGAGCCCAGCACGGTCATCAAGGCCGCGCTGATGGCCGCGGCGCCGGAGGAGAGGAGCTTGGCCGCACAGCCCTTCTCCAGCTCGGCCAGTGCAGTCTCCAGGCTGGCCTGCACGCCGAGGCCCCCGCGGCCGTAGCTCGGGTGGTCGCCGCCGTACAGGCTGGCGGCGTCGGGCAGCAGCACGGTGGAGGCGCGCTGGACCGGCGGGTTGACCGTGCGGGCGGCGAAGCCCAGCCGCGCCGATGCGCTGTCGCTGACATGAACGAGGCGGGTGGCCAGCGCCCAGCCGCCTCCGCCCTCATTCTGCGGGTCTTCAGGCCCGCCGCTCATGGGCCGGTCACGACCGGTGCGTCGGCCCTTGCACCCCATTCCGCCCAGGAACCGTCGTAGACCGCCGCGTCCGTTCGCCCGAGCCTGGCGAGGCCGAGCGCCAGTACGGCCGCGGTGACGCCCGAACCGCAGCTTGCGATCACCGGCCGCTCGATGTCGATCCCCGCAGCGTCGAAGGCGGCGTGCAGGGCGTCCGGTCCGAGGAAGCGGCCATCGGCGGCGTAGAGGCTTGCAGCGGGAAGGCTGAGCGCGCCCGGCGCGTGACCGCTGCGCAGGCCGGCGCGGGGCTCCGCCGCCTCCCCGCGGAAGCGCGCAGCAGGACGGGCGTCCACCACCTGGGCGGGGCCGGCTTCAAGCGCGGCCTGCGTCCCGGCGAAGTCGCGCACTAGGTCTGGACGTGGATGAGCAAGGTAGGCCGCAGGGACGGCTGCGGGTTGGCCCTGCTCGGTCTCGCCGCCTGCCGCCCGCCACGCCTCCAGCCCGCCGTCGAGCACCTGGACCGCGTCGTGGCCCATGGCGCGCAGGGTCCACCAGACCCGCGGCGCCGACGGGGTGGGCTTGCGGTCGTAGACGACGACGCGGTCGCTTTGCGACAGGCCGAGCCTTCCCACCGCATTTGAAAACTCCTGCGGCGAGGCCAGCATGTGAGGCAGCGGGCTCGTGGTGTCGGAAATGGCGTCGATGTCGAAGAAGACGGCGCCGGGCAGGTGCGCCGCCCGGTACTCGGCAAAGGCGTCGCGACCGGCGTCCGGCATGAACCAGGTGGCGTCCACCAGCTTGACCTCGCCGCGGGCGAGCGTGGCCTGGAGCGCCTGGACGGTGATCAGCGGGTCGGTCACAGGCCTGCACCTTGAAGCCAAGCCGGAACCGGCAGGTTGTGCTCGGCGAGGAAGGCGGGGTTGAACAACTTGCTCTGATAGCGCGCGCCGTGATCGCACAGGATGGTCACGATGGTATGTCCTGGTCCAAGCTGGCGGGCGAGCCGGACCGCGCCGCCGATGTTCACGCCAGACGAGCCGCCAAGGCAAAGACCTTCGTGCTCCACCAGGTGGAAGACGTGCTCCACCGCCTCGGCGTCAGGCACTTGGAAGGCGTGGTCGATCGTCAGCCCCTCCAGGTTGGCGGTCAGCCGTCCCTGGCCAATGCCCTCAGTGATCGAACTTCCCTCCGACTTCAGCTCTCCGCCCGAATAGTAGCTGAACATGGCCGAGCCCAGCGGGTCGGCGAGGCCGATGGCGATGTCTCCGCCGCGCACTTCCCGCAGCGCTTGCGCCACTCCCGCCAGCGTGCCGCCGGACCCGATGGCGCAGATGAACCCGTCGATCTTACCGCCTGTCTGCTCCAGGATTTCCGGGCCTGTGGTCAGATAGTGCGCTTCCCGATTGGCGAGGTTGTCGAACTGGTTGGCCCAGACCGCGCCGTTAGGCTCGCTGGCGTTGCGCTCGTCGGCCAGTCGGCCGGACACCCGGGCATAGTTGCCGGGGTTGGCGTAGGGGACTTGGTCCACCTCCACCAGCTCGGCGCCCAGCAGCCGCAGCGCGGCCTTCTTCTCCTGGGACTGGGTGCGAGGGATCACGATCAGGGTGCGATAGCCCAGCGCCGAGCCCACCATCGCCAATCCGATCCCGGTGTTGCCGGCGGTGCCCTCCACGATAAGGCCGCCAGGCCGCAGCTTCCCGCTCGCCTCGGCGTCGCGGATGATCTGCAGGGCCGCGCGGTCCTTGACCGACTGGCCGGGATTCATGAACTCGGCCTTGCCCCAGATGTCGCAGCCGGTCTGTTCGCTCGCGCGCTTCAGCCGGATCAGGGGCGTCCGGCCGATGGCGTCGACCACGCTTCGGGCCTGGATCATGGGCGCTCCAGTCAACGGCGGGACGGCTTCGTAAGCGCGCAGGCAGGCGTGCGCAATCGCCGCGTCGCTTGCCTCCATCCAACGCCCGGGCCACTTAACAGTTGTAACGCCGACGGAGGTGAAGACGCGCGTGTCCGAACTCGCTGCTACTCGCCCGAACGCTACGGTGCTGGCCGGCCCAGCCGACCGCCGTCAGGTGCGGGTCGGCAATGGCGAGCGGCTGTCGGTGATCGCCGGCCCCTGCCAGATGGAGAGCCGCTCGCATGCGCTGGAGATCGCCCATGCGCTGCGCGAGATCGCCGATCGGCTGGACGTCGGCCTGATCTACAAGACCTCCTTCGACAAGGCGAACCGCACCTCGGCCAACGCCGCGCGAGGCCTGGGGTTGGAGGCGGCGCTGCCGGTCTTTGCTGAGATCGGGGAGGTCACGGGCCTGCCGACCCTGACCGACGTGCATGACGCCCACCAGTGCGCCGAGGTGGCCCAGGCGGTGGATGTGCTGCAGATCCCCGCCTTCCTCTGTCGCCAGACCGACCTGCTGCTGTCTGCGGCGGCGACGGGCAGGCCGGTGAACGTGAAGAAGGGCCAGTTCCTCGCCCCCTGGGACATGAAGAACGTCGTCGCCAAGATCACCCAGGCCGGCAACCCGAACGTGTTGGCGTGTGAGCGGGGCGTGTCGTTCGGCTACAACACCCTGGTCTCCGACATGCGCGCCCTGCCCGAGCTGGCGCGCATCGGCTGCCCCGTTGTGTTCGACGCCACCCACTCGGCCCAGCAACCGGGTGGCCAGGGAGCCAGTTCGGGAGGACAGCGGGAGTATGTTCCGGTGCTGGCTCGGGCCGCGGTCGCGGTGGGAGTGGCCTGCGTCTTCCTGGAGACCCATCCGGATCCGGACCACGCGCCCTCCGACGGACCCAACATGCTGGCCCTGAAGGATTTCGAGCCGCTGGTGGCGGACCTGCTGGCCTTCGACCGACTGGCCAAGCGCCGGGCGGCCTGAGGGGTGACGCCGGCCGCAGAGTCCGTGCGCCGGCGTCGGCTCGTCACTCGCAGCGTCCTGGCCGGAGCAGGGGTCGCCGTCGTGGCGCTCGCGGTCTGCGGCTATGTCTGGCGCGGGGAGATCTGGCGCACGACGCTGGACCCCAAGCAGCCCTATCCTACCTACCGTCCTCCGCCGGCTCCGGACTACAACACCCGCTCGGCATGGGCGCTCAGGCCGTCGCAGCCCAGAATGGCGACGCCATCGGACCCGCCGGCCGAGGTCTTCTTCATCCATCCCACGACCTATGACGGCGGTCGGGACTGGAATGCGCCGATCGGCGACGCCGCTTCGGAAGCTTTTTTGCAGCGGGTTGTGCTGCCGAACTACGCCGGTCCTTTTCAGCGGGTGGGTCGCGTCTGGGCGCCGCGATATCGGGCGGCGAGCCTGTTCGCCTATCTGACCCTGCGGGACGACGCCCGCGACGCCCGCCGCTTCGCCTACCGCGACGTCCGGGCCGCCTTCGACGCCATGCTGGCCCAGGACGCACCGGACCGGCCCTTGGTGATCGCGGGAACGGGGCAGGGGGCGAGCCTGGCGCTCCGCCTGGTGCAGGATCGGGTGCTGCATGACCCGGTCCTGTCCAGACGCGTGGCCGCCGTCTATCTGGCGGACGCCATCACGCCTGTAGACGCCCTGCCCGCGTCCGGTCCCTTGTCCGCCTGTCGCAAGCGCGCCGAGGCGGGATGCACGGTCGGCTGGGCGTCCACGCCCGCGGACGATCCACACCGGGGGGAGCGGCGGCTGGCCCGCGCCCTTACCTGGACGCCCGACGGGCGGCTGGCGAACCTGGCTGGCCGCCCGGTGCTCTGCGTCGATCCACTGACAGGCGGGCTGGACCAGCCTGCGGCCAGCGCGAAGGCCAACCGCGGCGCGGCCAACGCCACGGGCATGGAGTGGGGTGCGCGACCGGCCTTCCTGGCCCATGCGGTGTCCGCCGCGTGCGCCGGCGGAATGCTCCGGGTTTCAGCGCCGCTGGCCCCCTCGCTGCAACCTGCAGGTTGGCTGGCCCGTCGCAGGCTCGCGCCCTTCAACCTGTTCTACGCGGATATCGAGGCCGACGCCCAGGCGCGGGTGGAGGCCTGGACGGGCCACAGCCTCTACGGCGATCCCGCTCCGCCCATCACCACGACGCAGGCCGTCGGCGACCGGCTCGTCCACGCGATCGACTGATAGCGCGCGTGGACGCTACCCGGCCGCCGACCAGTCGCCCTCGGGGCGCCAGTCGAAAAGATGCTGCAGCACCTGCGCCGCCTGGCCGCGCGGGCTCTCCAGCCTGGGGTCGCGGGCCAGCAGGGCGCGGGCGTCGGGCCGGTCGCCGCGCGTGGTCAGCGCGAACGGGTAGGCGATTGGCGGGTGCGTGCCCAGGGGGAACGTCCCCACCACCCGCACCGCTTTCGAGGCGGCGGCGTCGG
>CAXTRP010000207.1:0-5884 GCA_964246615.1 uncultured Caulobacteraceae bacterium
CGTAACCCAGAGCCGGGCTTTCATCGTCATCGGCGCCGGCGACCACGAGACCAGCGAAGTCCGCCTGATCCCCTCGGCCGACCCCACCGCCGAACCCCGCGTGGTGGAGCCCCGCCAGGTCGGCCTGCGCTATGAGGTGGAGCACTGGGACGGCCGCTTCGTGGTGCTCACCAACGCCGACGGCGCGCTCGACTACAAGCTGTGCTGGGCTGACGAGGCCGACCCGGCCAAGGCTGGCTGGCGCGACTGGATCGCCCACTCGCCCGGCCGCTACATCGCCGGCATGGTCTCGCACAAGGACTGGTTCGTGCGGCTGGAACGGGTGGACGCCAACAACCGGCTGGTGGTCACCGCCCGCGACGGCCTGGCCGAGCATATCATCGGCTTCGACGAGCAGGCCTACGCACTCAGCGCCGAGGGCGGCTACGAGTACGATACCACCATCCTGCGCTTCGTCTACCAGTCGCCCACCACTCCCCGCTCCACCTACGACTACGACATGGCCACCCGGGAGCGGACCCTGCGCAAGGTGCAGGAGGTGCCGTCCGGCCACGACCCGGCCCGCTACGTCGCCCGGCGCCTGCACGCCACCGCTCCGGACGGGGCGGAGGTTCCCGTCACCTTGCTCATGAAGGCCGACACGCCGCTAGACGGCGCGGCGCCACTGCTTCTGTACGGCTACGGCGCCTACGGCATCCCCATGGAGCCCGGCTTTTCCATCCGCGCGCTGAGCCTTGTGGATCGCGGCTGGATCTGGGCCACCGCCCACATCCGCGGCGGCACGGAGAAGGGCTGGGGCTGGTTCCTGGAGGGGCGAGCCGACAAGAAGACCAACACCTTCAGCGACTTCATCGCCTGCGCCGAACACCTGCACCAGGCGGGCTATGGCTCGGCCCGGCGCACAGTGGCCTACGGCGGCTCGGCGGGCGGCATGCTGATGGGCGCGGTCGCCAACCTGCGCCCGGAGCTGTGGGCCGGCGTCATCGCGGCGGTCCCGTTCGTGGACGTGCTGAACACCATGAGCGATGCGGACCTGCCGCTCACCCCGCCGGAGTGGCCCGAGTGGGGCAATCCCATCACCGATCCGGCCGCCTATGCCCGCATCGCCGGCTACAGCCCTTACGACAATGTTAGGGCCGCCCCCTACCCCGCGATCCTGGCCACCGGGGGGCTGTCGGATCCGCGCGTGACCTACTGGGAGCCCGCCAAATGGGTGGCGAAGCTGCGCGCGCACACCACCAGCGGCCGTCCCGTCCTGTTGAAGATCAACATGGAGGCGGGCCACGGCGGCGCCTCCGGTCGTTTCGACTTCCTCAAGGAGGTCGCTTTGGACTACGCGTTCGCCGTCTGGGCGGTGCAGCGGGGGTGGGAGCATGACGACGGAACCGACCCTGCACACCCGTCCCGCGACCCCTGAGGACGCCCCTGCGCTGGCCGCGCTCTACGGCTGGCACGTGCTGCACGGGGTCGGCACCTTCGAGGAGACCCCTCCAGAACCGGCTGAAATGGCCGCCCGGATGACCGCCGTGACAGCGGCGGGCCTGCCCTGGCGCGTGGCGGAAGCGTGCGGGACGGTGGTGGGCTACGCCTGCGCGCGGCCCTACATCGCTCGTTCCGGCTATCGCCACACCTGCGAGGACAGCGTCTTCGTGGCGCCGGACGCCCAGGGCGCAGGCGTGGCGCGCCGCCTGCTCACCGAGATCATCGAGCTTGCAGCGGGTCCGGGCGGGCGCCGTCAGATGCTGGCGCTCATCGGCGACAGCGCCAATGCAGGGTCCATACGGCTGCACGAGCGACTGGGCTTTCGGCCCGCAGGCCTGCTGCAGGCGGTCGGTTACAAGCATGGACGCTGGCTGGACGTGGTGCTGATGCAGCGCGCGCTGGCTCCGTCGTGAGCAAAACCCTTGCCCAGCAACGATGGCGAGGCCGTCCCCAGGGCGCCGGAGCCTCCTGGAAAGGCGTCCGCACAGGACGAAATGGGCGTCCAGCGGACTTCCGAGGCACACGCCAGGCTGCTCCAGACCCTGTCGCGACCCACTCCAGAGGCCTTCGCGCACCCCTCGCACACCCCTCCAGACCCGATGGCGGGAGGGTCGCGTGAGCATCCCGCCGGCAGCGCCGCCCACCCCGCCCACAACCGCGCTCTACGTCGACGCCGACGCCTGCCCGGTGAAGGACGAGGTCTACCGGGTCGCCCGCCGCTATGGCCTGAAGGTCTGGGTCGTGGCCAACGCCTTCATCGCCATCCCGCGGGGCGAGCCCCTGATCGAGCGGGTGGTGGTGGACGCCGGGCCCGACGTGGCCGACGACTGGATCGCCGAGCGCGCCGGCCCGGCCGACATCGTGGTCACCTCAGACATTCCCCTGGCCGGGCGGTGCCTGACCCGCGGCGCCACGGTGCTGCGCCCCACCGGCCGCCCCTTCGACGCGACGTCGATCGGCATGGCGCTGGCCACCCGCGAGATCGCCGAACACCTGCGCTCCTTCGGCCAGACCACGTCGGGCCCACCCCCCTTCGCCCCCACCGACCGCTCCCGCTTCCTCCAGGCCCTGGATGCGGCCGTGGTGAAGGCGCGGCGGGCGAAGAGCGGCTGAGCGCCGCACTCGACAAGCTGCGTCGGCTGTGAACAAATACAGAACTTATGAAGTTTACTCGGAGCGTCTAGGCTCGCTCATGTCCGTCGAACGATTCGTGCCGGAAGACGTCCGAGCGCTCTACGCCGTCCATGACTGGCGCAACGGGCTGGCCGTGCTCAGCGCCGCCAATCCGGACGAGTGGGCCGATATGCTCGCTGTCCTGCGCGACTTCCGCTTGCGCCATACCGAGATCGCCACACCGGGCGGTCAGAAGTCGTTGATCGCCAACCGGCTCGACAGCGGCTTTAAGCAGCTTGGCTGGCGGGCCAAGCGCTTCGACACTCGCATCACGGTTGACGGGGTGGAGCATCCCTCCCCCACCCACGAGGTGGACATGTTCAAGGGCCGGGTGGCGATCGAGGTGGAGTGGAATAACAAGGACCCGTTCTATGACCGCGACCTGAACAACTTCCGCCTGCTGTTCGACCTGCGGGTGATCGAGGTCGGCGTGATCATCACCCGCGCCACCGAGCTGCAGGGCCTGTTCGTGGAGGTCGGGCGGGACAAGCAGTCCTACGGCGCGTCCACCACCCACCTCGACAAGCTGCTGCCTCGCATGGAGGGTGGCGGAGGCGGCGGCTGTCCGGTGGTCGCTTTCGCCATCAAGCGGGCCGCCTATGTCGATGACCGCCCCGCCCCGCCCTCTGCTCCCGAAGGACCGACCGATGCTGACTGAAACCGGGGTCGAGGCGGCGAAGTCGCTGGCCGGGTTTGCGCGGGGGCGCAAGTTCGCCACCATCCTGGCCGATCCGCCGTGGCGGTTCGAGAACCGGACCGGCAAGATGGCGCCCGAGCACCGGCGGCTGGCGCGCTACGAGACCATGACGCTGGACGACATCTGCGGCCTGCCGGTGGAGGGCGTCGCCGCCGACACCGCCCACCTCTACATGTGGACGCCCAATGCGCTCCTGCCCGAGGCGCTGCAGGTGATGTCGGCCTGGGGGTTCAGCTACAAGACCAACCTGATCTGGCACAAGGTGCGCAAGGACGGCGGCTCCGACGGCCGCGGCGTTGGCTTCTACTTCCGCAACGTCACCGAGATCCTCCTCTTCGGCGTCCGAGGCAAGAACGCCCGCACCCTCGCCCCCGGCCGCCGCCAGGTGAACATGATGGAGACCCGCAAGCGGGAACACTCCCGGAAGCCAGACGAGCAGTACGAGCTGATTGAGGCCTGCAGCCCGGGGGCTTACCTGGAGTTGTTTGCGCGCGGCGATCGCGCTAAGTGGGAGGGATGGGGCCACCAGGCCGATGACCGGTATGAGCCAACATGGGCGACGTACGCCTATAACTCCAACATAGCTGCAGAGTAGCCTTCCTATCAGGATAGCTGCATGATGTCCGTCTGGTCGCTCACTCCAGACGGCTAAGTGACCGGACGACCTTGCCCTCCGCCGAAACCTGAGACGTCTTTATGGAAAACCTAGCCACCCTTTTATCGCCCATTCATGTACCCCTACGGGATCTTCTGCTTGATCCGAATAATCCACGGTTCTCCGAGCTCGGGGAAGCTTTGAACACTGTTCCAGAGTCTCGTTTTGCTGAAGATAGGGTGCAAGCAAGTACTATGGAAAAAATGAAAGATCCTTCTTTCGATGTGTCCGAATTAAGAGACACCATCAAGACAATAGGTTTCTTACCTATGGACCGTATTGTAGTCCGGAGATGGAAATCGAATAGCGTTGATCCCCGTTACGTTGTTATTGAGGGAAATAGACGTGTGACTGCTTTGAAGTGGCTCTATAATCTTCATACTGATGGAAAGGAAACTTTCACTGAGGCAAAACTTGAGAATATCACAGCGATTGACTGCCTTGAGCTAGATACTGACGCAGCACCCGAGTCTGCGACGCTCATTTTGCCTGGCTTGCGCCACGTCTCTGGCGTGAAAGAGTGGGGTCCATACCAGAAGGCAAAGGCAGTACATGCTTTGAGACGAAGCGGAATGTCACCTCAGGAGGCCGCTCAAAGCCTAGGGTTGTCGACCAGATCTGCAAATGTGTCTTACAGATGTTTTCTGGCATTGGAGCAGATGAAGAATGACGAGGAGTTTGGTGATCATGCCGAACCTAAGATGTACACTTTTTTTGACGAAGTGTTTAAGCGGCCGAACGTCAGAGATTGGCTAGAGTGGAGCGATGAACGCGAAAGATTTTTAGCTAAGGAACATCTCTCTGAATTTTACGGCTGGATGGTTCCCGGGGAGGACGGGGCAGCACCGAAGCTACCCGAGTCCAGAAGCATCCGTGAGTTGGGGCAAATCATCACGGATGAGAGTGCGTTGGACATATTGCGTTCGCCCGACGGCACACTCAGTCGTGCTTTAGCCCGGTATGAGATTGACCACCCAGCCGATTGGTATCCTAAGATTGTCGCAGCCACGGCGGCTCTCAAGTCCCTCACGCCAGACATGCTTCGCAAGATGGATGCTGTGACGATAGCGAGCCTTAATGATCTTAAAGAATATATCATTCAGACTCAGCGTGATCGCGAGCGTCTTTCGGATATAGCTGAGTAGCACATGGGGATGCCGAGCTCTCAAACCGTGGCGAATTGGGTCAAGCTTGACCTTAGGAGTTCGGATTGGCTGGCTCTCAGCGAGCTATGTTCTCAATGTCTCTCCACGAGAACGGAGCTAAGCGAGGAGGCCATCTGGGAGTGTGTCGAAGAAAATATAAGCTATGTTGCCGAACATCTTCGTCTTGAGGTATCCGAGTGGAATGTGGACGGAAGGGCACCACGGTTTGAAATCGATCAGGAGATCAAACCGTACGTACGCATAGTGGAAAGCTATGCCCACAAAGTTTTGGAAAGGCTAAGAACTACTGATCCATTACAGGTTGAAAACCTATGTGCTCAGGTTTTGCGAAAGCTCGGAGCTAACTCATATCAGACACAGGCTACAGGTGATGGTGGGGTCGACTTTGTCGGAACGCATCTAAACATAATTCCAGGTGCTCTCAGAGTACCTGACGCATGTAAAGCGGCTGTGGTAGGCCAGACAAAGAGATATAAAGATGGAAATATGATCAGCGAGGTGATGGTCCGAGAGTTTGTAGGCGCGGCAGTAGCGGAAAGGCACCGTTTACAGAAAAAAGTCGCAGCAGGTCCTCTAACGCCAATTATCTTCGCATATTGGACTACAAGTGACTTCCATCCAAATGCGAAGAAATTCGCAAGGGAAGTTGGATTGTGGTATATGGAAGGATTCACGTTCGCCACATACATAAATGAACTTGGTCTTTCTGGT
>CAXTRP010000208.1:0-5875 GCA_964246615.1 uncultured Caulobacteraceae bacterium
CATCGGCACGGACAGGACGTGCCGCGCCGTCTCCATCCACGCGCCGGGCCGGGGGAGACGGCGGAACAGCCCGGGGATGAAGGTGACCGCGGTGAACGGAGCCGCCAGCCCCAGCCCCAGGGCCAGGAACACCAGCAGCGCCACCGCGGGCGGCTGAACCAGCGCCCAACCGATGGCCGGCGCCATGAAGGGCGCGGTGCAGGGGGCCGCCACCACAACCGCCAGCACCCCGGTGAGGATGGAGCCTACGAGGCCGCCATGCCTGGACGCGGTCTGGGCGCCCACGCCTTGCAGCGACAGCCCGATCTCGAAAACGCCCGACAGGTTCAGGCCTGCGGCGAGCATGACCAGCGCCAGCGCCGCCACCACCACCGGCGACTGCAGCTGGAACCCCCAGCCCGCGGCCTGGCCCGCCGCCCGGGCGGCGATCAGCAGGCCCGCCAGCACCAGGAAGGTCGCCACCACCCCAAGCAGGAAGGCGACGCCCTCGCCGCGCGCCTTGGCCGGCGATTCCAGATGGCGAGCGAGGGCGGCGGCCTTGATGGACAGGATGGGAAAGACGCAGGGCATCAGGTTCAGGATCAACCCGCCGACAAAGGCCAGGGCGAGCGCTGCGGCCAGGCCCATGCCCGCCGCGTGCGGGCCGGAAGACACCGCAGCATCACTTGTCGGAGCGGACGCCGGAGCCGCGACCTCAGACGTGCTCTCCACCGGCGCGGTGAGGCCGGCTGCGCCGGGCAGGGGACCGCCTGGCGTGGCGGCGAGCTGAAAGGCGTGACCGTCGAGCGAAAGCACCCCCTCCAGCCTGGCGGGGGGCTTGCCGTGGCTGAACCCATAGCCGGCGGGGAGCGTCAGGGTCAGGCCTGCGGGCCCGCTCGCCACCCGCTGGGGCGAGGCCTGCTCGAGCGCCTCCCCGTCGAAGGGATAGAAGTAGGCGTGGGCGGGGCTCAACCCCTTCAGCGCCGCACCGGTGACCGACAAGGTGATCGCGGAGCCGGCCGGCTGGAAGCGGGCGGCGAGCCCGGCGGACCGTGGGGCCGACGCCAAGGTGGCGGTCACCGCGGCGCCCCCGTGCGGGTTCGGCGCCGCCGCGCCTGCCGCCACGGGCAGATCAAGGCTGAGATCGGCGGTCTCGGGGATGCAGACATCCTTGCAGACCAGCCAGTTCGCGACGGCCTTCAGGCTGACGGGCGACCCGCTCCGCGCCTCTGGTGAGGCCGTGATCGGCACGGGCAGATACACCTGGCCGGTGTAGACATAGTTCATGATGGGGCCGGCCAGGAAGCGCCCGGGCGCCGGCCAGACGATGTCGCCGGCGCGCCAGCCCCGGGGCAAGGTCCAGGCCAAGGTGGTGGGCTGTCCCGCATCGCCGGGGTTGCGCCAGTAGGTGTGCCAGCCCGGCGCGATGGTCTGATGCAAGGCCACGTGCATGCTCCCGCCCGGAGCGACGGCGGAGAGGTCGGGGACCAGTTCGGCGGTCACATGGCCGGTGCGCACGACACCGGCTGCGGCCGCCGGAACCGGCCCAGCGACGACGATGCAGCCGGCCGCCAGTCCCACGAGCACGGCGCAGGCTGCGCGTACGGGGTTCGTCAGGTGGGACGGCTGGAGCGGCATGGCGGGTAAGTTGCGCCTCCTGGGCGCCATCGCAAGCCTTCCGTCTCGACAAGAACGCCGGCCGGAGGTCAAGTGGGACCAGATCGAGGGAACCCAGTGCCCGCACATTTCGACGACATTCAGGTCGGCCAGGTGGCGTCCCTCGGCGTGCTCGCCGTGGACCCCCGTTCGCTGCAGAGCTTCTGTGAGACGATGGCGCCCGGCTGGGCCAAGGCGGACGGCGCGCCCGACGCCTTCACCTACGCCGCCTGGGCGCGCCTGGATACCGAGGCCGCCGCCGGCTGGCCCCAGACGAAGCGGCTCGGCGTGGACGCGCTGCGCTGGATGCGCAACCCGCCTGAAGGCGAACTGCTGCGCGGACGCATGACGGTGCTGGCCAAGGACCCGGTAGGCCCGGACAAGGGCATCGTCATCGCCCAGCACGACCTGCTGGACGAGGCGGGGCGGCTGGTCTTCTCCTGCCTCACCCGCTCGATCTTCGCCTGCCGCAACCTGGACTGAACTCCAGGCCCGCTGGCGCAGGATGGCGTCAGACCTTCAGGCCAGCCTCGCGCAGCATGGATTTGGCGATGATGGTCTGCTGGATCTGGCTGGTGCCTTCGTAGATCCGCAGCAGGCGCACGTCGCGATAGAAGCGCTCCACCTTGTATTCGGCCATGTAGCCGGCGCCGCCGTGTATCTGCACGGCCCGGTCGGCGACCCGGCCCACCGCCTCGGTGGTGAAGTACTTGGCGGAGGCGACGTCGGCGGAGACCTTCTCGCCCTTGTCGAAGCGCTCGGCCACATCCTTGACCATGGCCCAGGAGGCGTAGGCGTCGGTGCGGCTGTCGGCGAGCATGCCCTGGATGAGCTGGAAATGGCCGATGGCCTGGCCGAACTGGTTGCGCTCCACGGCGTACTGCAGGCTCTCCTGCACCAGTCGGTCGCTCATGCCGCAGGCCAGCGCCGACATGTGGATGCGTCCGCGGTCGAGCACCTTCATGGCGGTCTTGAAGCCCCGGCCGGGCACGCCGCCGATGATGTTGGCGGCGGGCACGGCCACGTTGTCGAAGATGACGTCGCAGGTGAGCGTGCCCTTCTGGCCCATCTTCTTGTCGATCTTGCCAAAGCTCAGGCCCGGCGCGCCCGCAGGCAGGATGAAGGCGGTGACGCCGGCCGCCCCTTTCACCTCCGGCTCGCTGCGCGCCATCACCGTGAACATGCCCGCACGCGGCGCATTGGTGATGTAGCGCTTGGTCCCGTTCAGCCGGTAGACGTCGCCGTCCTTCGTCGCCGCCATGCTGATTGAGGCGGCGTCGGAGCCCGAGCCCGGTTCGGTGAGGGCGAAGCTGGCCATCACCTCGCCCGAGGCGAGCTTGGGCAGCCACTCGGCCTTCTGCTCAGGCGTCCCGTCCATGACGATGCCCTGGCTGCCGATGCCGACGGTGGTGCCGATCACCGAGCGGTAGGCGAAGGCTGTCCGCCCCAGCTCGAAGACGATCTGCGCCTCCTCGCCCATGGTGAGGCCGAGGCCGCCATACTCCTCAGGAACGGTGAGGCCGAACAGGCCCAGGTCCCGCATCTCCTGGATGATCTCCAAGGGCACCGCGTCCTCGACCTCCACGCGGTCCTCGTTGGGGATCAGCCGGCCCTCGACAAACCGGCGGACCGTTTCGCGGAGCATGGAAAAGGTTTCGACGTCCATCGGTCCTCACGGTCGAACGGCCCGCGTCCGGGGTGCGGGCGCAGTTAGCAGGAACGCAGCCGAACCACGAGATGGCCAGCCGGCTCGCTGGCGGGAGCCGGCCGGCGGGCCGGCGCCTCAGCTCGATGGAATCCTCTCAACCGGGCACCGGTCCGATGGGGGGCGCAAGGCTGACATCGCGCTGACACATCGGGCTGCAATCGGGGTGACGCAGGCGTGGAGCCCTGCGGCGGCCAAGGTCGGGCGAGACGGATGCGAAGGGGTGAAAGGCTGCTCGCGGAGGCGCGACAGGCGTCGGCCGCAGCCCTGCTCACCGTGCTGATAACGTCCCACGTCGGGGCGGCTGCGGCGCAGCCAGGGGCGGTGAACGCCCCGCCATCGCCCGCCGACACCGACGCGGAAAATCCCGGTCCATCCACCACCGTCTCCACCGTCACGGTCACCGCGCGCAAGCCCCCGCCCCAGCCGGGCGCGGTGGTGGGCGACATCAAGCCGGAGCTGCAGCTCGGCCCCGCCGACATCCGCTCCTATGGGGTGAGCACGGTCACCGAGCTGCTGAACGAATTGGCGCCGGAGACGCGCAGCGACCGGGGGCGCGGAGGCGAAAGCCCTGTGGTGCTGTTGAACGGGCGGCGCATCTCGGGCTTCAACGAAATCCAGAACATCCCGACCGAAGCGATCCTGCGCGTCGACATCCTGCCCGAGGAGGTGGCGCTGAAGTACGGCTACACCGCCAACCAGCGGGTGGTGAACATCGTGCTGCGCCGCCGCTTTCGGGCCATCACCGGCGAGGTGCAGGGCGGCGGCCCTACCGAGGGCGGCCGAGCCACCGGCCAGGCGGAAGTGGACCTGCTGCACCTGCGCGGCGACAGCCGGCTGAACCTTGACCTGAAGTACCAGGGCGCCTCCAACCTTACCGAGGCCGACCGGGGGCTCACATCAGTGGCCACAGGCCAGCCGTTCGACACCACCGGCAACGTGGTCTCGCCGATGGCGGGCGCAGAGATCGACCCGGCGCTGAGCAAGGCCGTGGGTCATCTCGTAACGGAGGCCGGCGTCCCCACCGGGCTGAACGGGCGCGCACCGACCATCGCGGACTTCGCGGCCGGCGGCGCGACGCCCAACGCCACAGACGTGAGCGGCGAGCGAACCCTGCTGCCCGCCACCCAGCAGATCACCGCCAATGCGGTGGCGAGCCGGCCGATCTTCTGGGGTATTCGCGCCACCGCCAACGCGACGCTTGGCGCCACCGCCAGCGACTCGCTCCAGGGGCTGCCGAGCCTGGCGCTGATCGTCCCCGCCGGGAACCCCTTCTCGCCGTTCGCAGGACCGGTCCAGGTGGATCGCTACGCACCCGGCCTGGGCGCGCTGCGCCAGAGCGTGAACGGATGGACGGCGCACCTGGGTTCGACCCTGAACAAGGACCTGGGCGACTGGCGACTGTCGCTGACCGACGCCTACGACCACGCCGACACCACGACAGACACTGACACCGGCGCCGATCCCACGGCCTTGCAGGCTCTGATCGATGCCGGATCGACAAGCGTCGACCCGTTCGGCGCGCTGCCTGCAAACCTGGTGACAGCGCTCGCCCGCGACACGGCGCACTCCCGATCGGACTCCGCCAACCTCCAGGCGCTGGCCAATGGGCCGGTTTTCAAAGTCCCGGCCGGAGATTTCTACGCCAGCCTGAAGCTCGGCGACACTGGCAGCCTGCAGAACTCCACCTCGTCGCGCGACGGCCTGTTCCAGGCGGTGAGCCTGTCGCGCAACGACTTCAACGCCCAGGCCAACCTGGACCTGCCGCTCACCAGCCGCAGCCACCGCGTGTTCGGCCGGATCGGCGATCTGTCGGTGAACGTGAACGGCGCAGTGGACCAGCTGTCGGACTTCGGCCTGCTGATCACGCTCGGCTACGGCCTGAACTGGACGCCCATCGACGGGGTGAACCTGATCGTCTCGCGCACGGAGGACCAGGCGGCGCCGACCATCGCCCAGCTCGGCGGACCCATGGTGGCCACGCCGGGGACCCGCATCTTCGACTATCTCACCGGACAGACGGTGGACGTGACCCAGATCACCGGCGGCGACCGCAACCTCACCGCCGACCACCGCCAGGTGACCAAGGTCGGCCTGACCTGGAAGCCGATCCCCCTGAAGGACCTGACCGTCACCGCCAACTACATCGTCAGCCACATCGCCAATCCCATCGCCACCTTTCCCGCCGCCGACGCCCAGATCGAGGCGGCCTTCCCCAACCGCTTCGTGCGCGACGCGAACGGGGTGCTGGAAGAGGAGGACGATCGGGCGGTGAACTTCGCGAGCCAGGACCGCCAGGAGCTACGCTGGGGCTTCAACTATTCCCAGCCGCTGGGGCCGCAGCCCCCACCCCGCGCCTACCGTCGCTCGGGGGAAGGGCGGGGCGGCCAGGGAAACGGCGGCGATGGAGCAGACGGCCGAGGCCGAGGCGGAGGTGAAGGCTTTGGCGGCGGCCGAGGCGGTCCAGGCGGCGGCGGCCGAGGGCTCGACGGCGGCCGGTTGCAGTTCGCGGTCTACCACACCGTCTATTTCGAG
>CAXTRP010000209.1:0-3158 GCA_964246615.1 uncultured Caulobacteraceae bacterium
GCGCGAGAGCCCCGCGCGCCTCACCGACCCACACCTCGCCCGCCTCGCCCGCGTCCGCAACGCCTCAGGGTCCACGCCTACCTCCACCCTGCGGCTGGAAATGCAGAAGGCCATGCAGGAGGATGTCGCGGTGTTCCGCATCGACGAAAGCCTGCAGACCGGCGTCAAGCGGATCGGGGACGTCTACGACAGGGTGGCGGACATAGGCGTCACCGATCGTGGCATGGTCTGGAATACGGACCTGATGGAGACACTGGAGTTCGACAACCTCATCGGCCAAGCCGCCGTCACGGTGAACTCCGCCGTCAACCGACCGGAAAGCCGTGGGGCGCACGCCCGCGACGACTATCCTGATCGCAACGACGCAGACTGGATGAAACACACGCTCGCTTGGCTGGATCACGACACCGGCAAGGTCTCCATCGACTACCGGCCTGTGCATTCTTACACCCTGACGAACGACGTTTCGTACATCCCGCCGAAGAAGCGCGTTTACTGAGGATCAGCCATGGTCGAATTCGCGCTTCCCAAGAACTCCAAGGTCACCAAAGGCAAGCACCATCCCGCTCCGGAAGGCGCCAAGCAGGTGAAGACCTTCAAGGTCTACCGCTATGACCCGGAGGTTGACGCCAACCCGCGCTGGGACACTTACGACGTGGATGTCGGGTCCTGCGGTCCGATGGTGCTCGATGCCATCTTGCACATCAAGAACACCGTAGACCCGACGCTGGCGATCCGTCGCTCCTGCCGCGAGGGTGTATGTGGTTCGTGCGCCATAAACCTCGGCGGCCGCAACACGTTGGCCTGCACCCATGCCTGGTCTGACGTGCCCGGCAAGGAGATCGCCATCTCGCCCCTGCCGCATATGCCGGTGATCAAGGATCTGGTGGCCGACCTCAGCCTGTTCTTCGCGCAGTACGAGTCCATCGAGCCATGGCTGCACACCGATACGCCCGAGCCGCAGAAGGAGTGGGTTCAGACGCCTGAAGATCGCGGCCTGATCGACGGACTGTACGAATGCATCCTGTGCGCGTGTTGCTCCACGTCCTGTCCCAGCTACTGGTGGAACCAGGAGAAGTACCTCGGGCCCGCCGCCTTGCTGCAGGCCTACCGCTGGTTGGCCGACAGCCGGGACGAGGCGCGGGGCGAGCGCCTCGACTACCTGGAAGACCCGTTCAAGCTTTATCGCTGCCACACCATCATGAACTGCGCGCAGGTCTGTCCCAAGGGGCTCAACCCCGCCAAGGCCATCGCCTCCATCAAGGCGATGTTGGTCGATCGCGTCGTCTGACGCGCTGCACGAGGGCGGCGGAACGCCAAACCGCCGGTGGTCATAAATGTATGTCGCCTGAAAGGCACTCAAGTTTGGCCTAGCGCGTTATGCTCAAGGTCATTTGAGGGTTTCAAGATGAAAAACATACTGGTCGCCGCCGCCGTGCTCGCCATGACTGCAGGCGCCGCCAACGCTCGTGGATGCTTGAAAGGCGCTGTTGTTGGGGGTGTGGCTGGCCATTTCGCCGGCCATCACGCCCTGCTCGGCGCTGCTGGGGGCTGTGCGGTCGGCCACCACTTCGCGCACCATCCGATCCGGCGGTAAGCCTTACAGCGCTGACCTGGACCTAATGGGTCACGTCAGGTCCGGTTCAGCTTTGGCATTCTAAGCTTGAAATCATCGAAACAGGTTGCACGCCGCGGCGTGTCATCCAGGAGGCGAACTTGAACAGGAAGTTGATTATGGCGGGCGTGCTGGCGGCGGTGTTGCCGACCGCCGCCCTGGCCCAGCCGGCGGACCCCAACTGCGTGCGATCGAACACCAACAGCCAAGTCGAAGGCACGGTGTTGGGCGCCGGCGCCGGCGCCTTGCTCGGCAGCGTGCTGGCGGGTCGCCACTCGCGCGGTGAAGGGGCTGTGCTTGGGGCGGTCGGCGGTGGCGTCGCCGGGAACGTCATCTCCGGTCAGCGGAACGACCCCTGCCCTCCCGGATACTACTATCCGCCCCAGCAGCCCGGCTACGGCCCGCCGCCGCAGAACGGCTACGGACAGCCGGGTTACAGCCAGCAGGGCTACGCGCAGCCTCCGGGCGGCTACGGCCAGCCTTATGGTGATCAGGCGGCCGGAAGGTTCTGGACGGGTGCGCCGTCTGATCTGCGCCAGCGGGTCGCGTTCATGCAGCAGCGAATCAGCGAAGCGGCGTCCGATGGACGCCTGACCCCCCCGGAAACCCGGCGCGCGTCCAACGAGCTGCGGAGCATCCGGGGCTATATTCACGCCCAATACAGCCAGTACGGCCAGCTGGCTCCTGACCAGCGCAGCTATGTCCAGGCTCGTTTGGACCACCTGGGCGCCAGCATCCACTGGATGGAACACACCGGCTACTAGTTCGGCGACTTCGACTTAAGACAGGGCCGCTCCATGGGAGCGGCCCTTTTTCATGCAGTAATCAGAGCGCTGGCGCGGCTGCACCGTCTTTCCGTGCTTCAGGGAGGGGGAGCGGCGTCAAGCCGGGCGCATCTTCCCAACCGCCGCCAAGCGCCTTGAACACCGTCACCTGATCGGACGCGAGCAACTGATCGGAGTCCGCCAGGGCGAGATCGGCGTTCACGAGGTTGGTCTCCGCGGCGAGCAGGTCGAGATAGCTCGCCGATCCTTCGCGGTAACGAACCTGGGTCAGCATGAAGGCGTGGCGCTGGCCGTCGTCCGACCCCTTCAGCGACTTGTTGCGTCGCAACTCGCCCTGGTAGGAAACTAGCGAGGTCTCCACGTCCTGAAGCGCCTGCAGCACCGTCGCTTGGAAGCCCGCCAACGATGCGGAAGCCGCGGCCCGCGCCTCCCGAATTTGCGCCCGAACCGCCAAGTTGTTGGGAAAGCTCCAGCTCAGAAGCGGGCCTATAAGGTAGCTCAGGCCTCCCGTCGAGGCCAGGTTGCCGAGCTTGGTGGCCGACTCGGCGGCCGAACCTCCCAATGTGATGGTGGGATAAAGGTCGGCGGTGGCGACCCCTATGCGGGCGACGTTGCCGGCGAGCTGGCGCTCGGCCTCACGCACGTCCGGACGGCGGCGGAACAAGGCCTGGCCATCTCCCGTGGGCACGAGCTGCTTCAACAGTGGGGGCGCCTTGCAGGTGTCGGCGGCCTTTGAGATGTCCTCGGGAGGCTTGCCG
>CAXTRP010000209.1:3168-5866 GCA_964246615.1 uncultured Caulobacteraceae bacterium
ACCGCGAGCTGGAACAGCGCGCTTCGCCGCTGGGCGTCATAGGCCGGCAGGTTGGCCTGGGCCTGCTGCAGCAGGCCTGTCTGCTGGACCACTTCCAGGTCGCCCACGCCGCCGGCGGCTTGCTGCTGCTTGGTGATAGCCAAGGTCTGCTGCACGGCGTCCACAGCCCGCTGGGCGATGGCGGCCTCCTGGGCGAAGGCGCAGGCGTTGACATAGGCGCGCGTGGTCTCACCGGCGATACTGACGCGGGTGAAGTCCAGCGCCGCCTCCTGGGCTTGGGCGTCGGCGCGAGCCGCCTGGATCGAGCGGGTGATGCGGCCGAACAGGTCCAGCTCGTAGGAAACGTCCAGACCATAGGAATAGTAGCTCTGACCAGGGGGCGCCGCACCTGCGGAACTGCCGGCGGAGTCGCCGCCGCTACGGATCGCTTCGGCGAAGAGCGAACTGCCGCTCACCCCGTACTGGGCGCTGCCAGTCAGGTTCGTCGAGGGGTAGCGGGCGGACCGCGCTAGCGAAAGGGCGGCGCGCGCCTGGGCCAGATCGGCGGCGGATTGGAGCAGGGTCTTGTTGTGGGCCAGGGCGTCCTGGACGAGGTCGTTCAAGGCGGCGTCGTCATACAGACGCCACCATCCAGGGGGCAGCGGCGCGTTGGTGGAGGTGTCCGGGGCGCCCGCAGCGAAACGACCTCCGCCCGGCGCGTTCGCGCTCGGTGTGGACGGACGCACATAGTTCGGGCCGACGGCGCAACTGGCGACCACCGATCCTGCGGCTAACAGGCAAACCGCGCGGACCGACAGCCGGCTTATCGATGGCAGGCGGAGGGGGGACGGCCGCCCCGCTCGGCAGTCCGCCTGTGGTTGGCGCGTCCGGTCGCGGCTTCGGCGGCTTGGGCAGCCGGTCGCCCAGCGCGCGCGCCACCGTGTAGAACACCGGCGTAAAGATCAGGCCGAACACCGTCACCCCGATCATGCCGAAGAACACCGCCACCCCGAGAGCCTGACGAAGCTCCGCGCCCGCTCCGCTCGCAAACGCCAGCGGCACCACGCCCAGGATGAAGGCGAAGGAGGTCATCAGGATCGGACGCAGGCGGGTGCGGGCGGCTTCGGTGGCCGCCTTGTAGCGATCATGGCCATGCTCGATCTCCCCTTGGCGGGCGAACTCCACGATCAGGATCGCGTTTTTGGCCGCCAGCCCCACCAGCACGATGAAGCCGATCTGGGTCAGGATATTGTTGTCCAGGCCCATGATGTTCACCCCGGTGATGGCGGCCAACAGGCACATGGGCACGATCAGGATCACCGCCAGCGGCATGGTCACGCTCTCGTACAGCGCGGCCAGCAGCAGGAAGACCAGCACCACCGCCAGCACGAAGACGAGGCCCGCGGTGTTGCCGGCCGACTCCTGCTGATAGGCGAGTTCGGTCCAGTCGAAATCGAAGCCTTCGGGCAGCACCCTGTGGGCGATCCTCTCCATGGCCTTGATGGTCTGGCCGGTGGAGCGGCCGGGGGGCGTGTTGGCCTGGACCTCGGCCGCCGGATACAGCTGGTAGCGCAGGACGCGGTAGGGGCCGGTGATCCGCTTGACGTTGATCACCGCGCCAAGCGGCATCATCGCGCCGCTGTTGGTGCGGGTCTGCAGCTGCTGGATTTCGGATGCATCCATGCGATAGGGCGTGTCGGCCTGGGCGAACACTTCGTAGGTGTGGTTCAGGTAGTTGAAATCGTTGATGTAGGAGGAGCCGAGATAGGTCTGCAGGGTGTCGAACACCGAGCTGTCGTTGACGCCGAGGTATTCCGCCTTCACGCGATCGATCTGGGCGTCGAGGCGCGGCGTCTTGGTGTTGAAGGTCGCATAGGCGCCGGTGACGTTGGGGTCCTGGTTGACCGCCTCCACCACCTCCTGGGCGACCGCCTCGAGCCGGCGATAGTCGGCCTTTCCGCTGCGATCCTCGATGATCATCTTCACCCCGCCCTGGGTGCCGATCCCGCGCACCGGCGGCGGCGGCAGGATGCGGATCTGGGCGCCGGCTACGGATTGCAGGTCCTTCTGCGCGCCGGCGATCATGCTCTTCAGCGAGACGTGGTCTTTCTTGCGATTCTCGAAACTGTCTTCGATCAGATAGGCCTGGCCTGCCGCGGAATTGGTGGTCTGGGTAGACGCGTCCACGCCCGCGTAGGCGGACGAGGCGATCATGCCCTTCACGCCGAGCGAGATGGCGATGGTCTTGCGCATCAGAACATCGGTGCGGGCGAGCGACGACCCATTGGGCAGGTTGGCCGCCATGATCACGTTGCCTTGGTCCTGCGACGGAATAAAGCCGACGGGCGTCGCCGAGATGCGCCAGACCGTCAGCGCGATCAGGCCCGCATAGACCACCAGCATCAGCACCGCGAGCCGGAGCAGCCGACTTGTGAGGCGGCTATAGCCGTGGCTCAGCCGGTCGAAACCCTTGTTGAAGGTCTTGGCGCTGGCGGTGAACGGCCGCATCCACGCCGGCCCACGCTTGCCGCCGTGCTTGGGCTTGAGCAGCAGGGCCGCCATGGCGGGCGACAAGGTCAGGGAGACGATCAGGGAGAAGACGGTGGCGGTGGCGATGGTCAGGGCGAACTGGCGGTAGAACTGGCCGGAAATGCCGCTGATGAAGGCCGCCGGAATGAACACCGCCGACAGCACCAGCGCGATGGCCACCAGGGCGCCG
>CAXTRP010000210.1:0-5864 GCA_964246615.1 uncultured Caulobacteraceae bacterium
GAACGCCGTCCACCATCAGCCGCCAGGCGGCGGTGGTCTGCACCGCGCTCTTCAGCGAGCGCAGGGTGCGATGCACCTCGTCGTCGGCGTCCTCCACCCAGTCGATCAGCTGCACCCCCTGGTCGCCGATGCCCTCCTGCACGCAGCCGGTGACCGCGTCGGCGGTGCAGAGCAGCGCATCGGCCGGCGCACGCCCGTCCTCCACGGCCTTGGCGGTGGACAGCAGCTGGGTGGCGTGGCCGGGAAAGACCTCGTGGCAGACCAGGTGCTTCAGGGCGGCGCGGGAGAAGCGGTTGTCCACGTTCAGGTCCATGCGCCGTTCCACAAAGCCGCAGCGCGCGGTGAAGAAGACGTCGCGCACCGGGTTCAGCGCCATGTCGTAGTCGCCGGTGTCGAAGATCATCTCGGCCGTCCGCGCCTTGGCGATGGCCATCAGCTCGGCGAAGACCTGACTAAGCTTGTCCGGATCGACGGTCCCTGCGTCCTCCCAGCGCTCCACCCGCCCGGCCAGGGCGCCGTTGGCGAAGCCGGCCCGGGAGAGGGCTGAGTCCAGCGCGTCGGTCAGTTCGGCGATGCGAGCCTCGTCCACCGGCGCAGGCTCCGCGCCCACCAGGTCGCGCACCTTGTCGGCGTAGCTCAGCACCTCGCCCGAGAACAGGCGCGCAGCGGTGTGCAGCGAGCCCACCATCTGACGCACGAACACGCCGCGCGCATCCGCCGCAAGCGCGGTAGCGCGCAGCGCGAGCGCGCCGAGGTCCGCTTTGGCTTCGACCCAGCCGACGTAGGTCCGCGGCGCCAAGTCGCGGCCTAGATAGATCGGGATGAGCCCGTCGCTAGGCGGCGTGCTCCCTGTGGTCTCCAATCGGTCTACGCCCAAGGCGACCTCGGTCATTTCGAGGCCGATGGCGAAGTCTTCACTGATCATCGAATGCGTAGTCCAGAGACGGCTGGCGTAATCGTATACGAAATGCGCCCACCTGCAATGTGCCAGCGCGGCGGGGCGGACGTCCCCGCTACGCCGCGCTGACGCCTCAGAAGTCGGCCTTGATGGTCGCAAACAGGGTGCGGCCGAGATAATCGTAGACCCCGTTGAAGGTGTTGCCGTTGCCCGCGGTCTCGCCGGTGCCGACGAAGGAGCCGGAGTCCAGCACCGGCGGATTCTTGTCGAGCACGTTGTTGCAGCCGACATTCAGGCTCAAGCCGTCCTTGATACGCCAGGACGCCGTCAGGTCGAAGTAGCTGAACGAGTGGATGCTATTGTCGGCGGTGTCAGTGATCCCATAGGCGTGGTTCGTTAGCAACGGCTGGCTGGTGTTGGCGTCCAGGTGGACGGGGCCGACGTAGCGGAGTTGGGCCGACACCGTAACTGGCAGTTTCGGCGGGATGTAGGTGAGGCGCGCCTTACCCCTGATCTTGGGCAAAGGGTTGGCGCAAGTCAGACCATAAAGGCCCGCGCAATTGTAAACCGCGCCGCCGCTGACGGGCTGGACCGTATAGCTGTTGGTGTAGGTGACGTAAGTGCTGATGCTGACCGCGCCGAAGTCTGGCAGGCCGAAGTCGGTGAAGCGCTTCCTGTAGTCCGCTTCCACGTCGATACCGTCGGTGCGAAGGAAGCCGGAGTTGGTGTTGAGCGAGGAGACGTAGCCGGTCTGGCCGTAGATGACGAAGGTCGTCGGATCGCGATGGAACCTGGAGGCGCAGACGTTCAGCTGTCCTGCGGCGCATTCGTTTATGAACACGTCGTTGGGAATGGCCTGGATCAGGTTCTTGACGATGATGTTGAAGTAATCGACCGACAGGGTGAAGCCCCGAGCCCACGGCATGGTGGGCGTCAGCACGAAACCCGCAGTCTCGGTGTCCGACTTCTCGGGTTGAAGGTTGACGTTGCCACCGGTCAGGGTCGAGCACTGGCCCGCCGGACAGTTGAAATTATCCGACAGGAAGTTTCCATACAGCGCCTGGGGCAGGCCTGACGCCACACAGGCGGCCAACGATGCCGTCGGCTTGCCCTTAGCCGTATTCGTACATGGATCCGAACCGCCAAAGCCGCCGATGGTGGCGGGCTTGAACAGCTCCACCACATTGGGCGCACGCACCGCGCGGTTGTATCCGACCCGGAAGCGGATATCCGGTGTCGGCGCGTATTCCATCTGCGCCTTGTAAGTGTCGGTGATGCCGGCGGTGCTGTACTTGGAGAAGCGGTAGCCGCCATCGAACGACAGGTCCTTGACGAAGGGGCGGTTGCTCGCCAGCGGCACCTTGATCTCGCCAAATAGCTCATAGACGTCGAAGGTGCCCTGATTTGGCAGGGCCGGGCTGGTGCCGGACAGGTCGGCGCTGATGTACTCTTCGTCCGGCCGGAAGGTGAGGTTCTCTCTCCGGTATTCCGCGCCGAGCGCGACGCCCACCCCAGTGTCGGCGAAGGGGCTCTTTATACCGTATTGACCGAGATCGCCGCTGATCGAGCCGCTGGCCACCTGCTCCACCGTGGAGCCCGCCTGCAGCGCTGGTGCGGAGACGTAGTTGAACGCCGCCTGGGTGACCCCGTTCAGTTGAAAGACGTTGATCGGGACGCAGGCGCCTCCTGAAAAGCACTTGCCGGTCGCCGGGTCGACCAGCAGGGCGTTCTGAAGCCGGTTGGTGGAGGCGTCGTTCTGCGCGAGGTTGGAGACGATGGCGGTGCCGTATTGCAGGTAGGCGTCATAGCTCCAGCCTGCGCCGAGATCGCCGCGCGAGCCGATGTTGAGCTTGTAGTCCGTATGTTCGAAGCCGTACTCGCGCGGAAAGCTCGCGAAGCGGTAGCCGATCTGGTAGGCGACCTGCGTCGGGCTTCCGGCCGCCGTGCCGCAGAGCTGGGCCTGTTGGCTGGCGGCGAGCAACGGGTTGTTGCAGTTTATGTTGTAGGTGCTGGTCCCATCCGGACCGGTGCCGGCGAAGAAGCCGCTAGGCGCCACTTGGCCGACAGTGGAGTCGTCGGAGAACATGAACTCCGAGTAGACATCGAACATCGGACTGACTTTGTAGTCGGCAAAGTAACCGCCGGTATAGCGGGTCTCCGACCGCTGAAAGTAGTTGGTCGCTCCATAGTTATAGGCGGGCACGTGGCTAGTGACGAAGGTCTGGGTGCCGTCGGGGTTGGCGTGAAGCTGATGGCTGGTATCGACGCCGAGCGCAGACAGCCCTGTCGTCGGCACGAACTTGCCGTAGATGCCGTTACTGGATCCGCCGCAGGCGTGGGTGTCGTAGATGTTGGCGGCGGCGGTAGCGGAGGCGGCGGCGCTGATCGTACAGGCGCTATAGTCGTACTTGCCCTCAACAATCGGTTCCAAATGCCGATAGCCCAGATAGCCGGTGATGTTGCCCTTGCCGTCCGGAGCGTTGACGCCGAAAAGGGCACTTGCCTCCTCGTCGATGTTATAGACTTGGTTCCCGGCGGGTGCTTCGACAAACCCGGCGTCGCTGATCAGGCCACGCGCGACCTTGTCGTTGTTGTCGTGCTGGGCGAAGTTGTCGGTGAACTCCAGCTCCACGCCCTGGAAGTTCTTTTTCATGACGAAGTTGACCACGCCGGCCACGGCGTCGGAGCCATACACCGCCGAGGCGCCCCCGGTGACAACCTCGACCCGGTCCACCAGCTCGCTCGGGATGGTGTTCACGTCGGGAACGGCGCTGGTATAGAGGCCGGTGGGATCGCCGGGCTCAAGCCGCTTGCCGTTCACCAGCACCAGGGTGCGCTTGGCGTTCAGGTCGCGCAGGTTGATGGTGGCGATGCCGTTGGACAGGCCCGACAGGCCCGAGGTTTGGTCCGCCGTCACCGAGGGCAGCTGGTTCAGAACCTGCTCCACCGCGGTGGCGCCGATGTTGGTGAACTCCTGGCTGCCGACCACCGTGAGCGGGCTGGGGGAGGTGAGGCTGGGCGAGCGGATGCGCGAGCCGGTGACCACGACCTCGTTGACCTTGGTGGGCGCGCCGTCGGCGTTCGTCACCGTGCTCGTCGTCGCTGCACCGGGCCCGAAGGCGGGGGACGGAGGCAGGTCCTGGCCCTGGGCGGTCTGGACCGCCTGCGCGTGGGCGGCGGCGCCGAGCGAGAAGCTCGCCGCGCCGACGATCATGGTTGAGGCGAGCAGTCGCTGCCGCATCGGCTTCATCATGCAGATCATCCCCTGAGCATCGCCCGATCGGCTCGCGGCGGCATGGTCGTCGCCCCGCCGGCGAGGCGCGGCCAAGCCGTGTCCCGCCGCTAACAAAGGATCACGGCCGGCTCAGTGCGAGGCCTTTCGTATACGATAAGCGGAAAATTTCATTCTGGTTACAGTGTGTCTGAAAATTGGGCAGCAAAGCTTTCGATTGTGGCGCCGTGGAAGCACGACCAACAAGCCGATGCGACAATAGCGCGCACGCAGGTGCGGCATAGTCGAATGCTCCCGCACGAACAACGCTCGGCGCAAGCAAGTCTGTGTAAGTTCCACCCCTGCTGTCGTCGCTGCGTTGCACCCGTATCGACTTCTACGCAGGGTGATATTCTTATGGCTGGGGATCGGGCTTTTGTTGCAAGCCTCTGGCGGGGTGACGATCCTGCTGATAGGCCGATGCTCAGCGAAGACGAGGGACCACGCCATGTTCGCCAGCCGACGCGGCGTTCCGGGGCCAGGCTCGCCCGACCAGCCGTTTGGCTGAGACCCGCCCTGCGGAGATGCGCCCATGATCGCCCTGCTCCTCGCCGCCGCCCTGGCGGCGACATCGCCCTGGCGCCCGGTCGATGCGCAGAACACGCTCGTGGTGGACACCACCCGCGGCCGGGTGGTGGTGGAGCTCCGGCCCGAACTGGCGCCCAGGTCGGTGGAGCGGGTAAAGACGCTGGCCCGCATGCACGTCTATGACGGGCTGCTGTTCCACCGGGTGCTGCCCGGCCGCTTCGCCCAGACCGGCGACCCGGGCGACAAGGATGGCGGCAAGTCCAGCCTGCCCAATCTTCCCCCTGAGTTCCTGATCGACGACCTGCCGACGGCGAAATTCACCGTCGTGCGCCACGCCACCGACGGGATGGAGGGGTTCGTCGGCGCCTCGCCCGTCGCGGCGCTGCAGCCGGGCGCGGTGGTCCCGGGCCATGCGGGGCTGCGCGCCTGGGGCGCCGTGTGCCAGGGCGTCCTGGGCATGGGCCGTGACGAGGCGGTCGACAGCGGCAACAGCGAGATTTTCTTCACCCAGACCGCCAACCGCTACCTGGACCACGACTACGCCGTCGTCGGCCGCATCCTGGCCGGCCAGGCGGCCATCGACACCCTGGCCCCCGGCTTCCCGCCGGCCCACCCCGACAAGATGTTGAAGGTGCGCGTGCTGGCCGACATGGCCGCCGCCGACCGACCGCGGCTGGAGGTCATGGACGAGAGCAGCCCCGCCTTCGCCGCCCTGGTGGACCGGACCCGGCGAGCGCGCGGCGCCGACTTCACCGTCTGCGACGTGCAGCCGCCGGTGCGGGCGCGCTGACGCGCCGGTCATCCCCAAGCGAAGTTCGCCGCCAGCCGGCCACCACAAGAAAGCCACTCATGGACGCTGATCAATCCCCCGTCTGGTTCATCACCGGCTGTTCCACCGGCTTTGGGCATGAACTCGCCAAGCGCGTCCTGGCCACGGGCGGGCGGGCTGTGGTCACCGCGCGCGATCGGTCGCGGGTGAGGCGCTCGCCGCCGGCGCCGGCGCCCGCGCGCTCGCCCTGGACCTGGACGTCACCAGGCCGGAGCAGATCACCGACGCGGTGACGGCGGCCGAAGACCATTTCGGCCGCATCGACATCTTGGTGAACAACGCCGGCTACGGCTACATGGCCTCGGCCGAGGAGGGCGAGGACGCCGAAATCCGCGCCC
>CAXTRP010000211.1:0-5859 GCA_964246615.1 uncultured Caulobacteraceae bacterium
GAAAGCCTGCGTCCATACCGCGACGCCGCCAGGCGGCCGATCACCCCGCTCAGGCGACGGAAAGTCCTGAGAGAGGAGGCAGATGCTGAGCCGATCGTTGGAGCGGCGGATCACTGGAGGGGCTTGGATGGGGCGGGACGGATCATCTGTCACCGTCCTGGGCGCGCAAAGCTGACGTGCGTCGCAGAGCGCGGCCCTCACGCCATCCGCCAAGCCTGTCTCGATCTCTCCAAGCAGGCGCATCGCGTCGTCTGCGGAGACCACACCGTGATCGCGACGCCACAAGGTGTCGCGTCTCAGGTCGGCGGTGTAGGTCTGCAGGTGATCGGCTACGGCGGGCAGGCCATGGCGCGGCGCGGCGTTGCGCATGGCGAAGTAGGCGGTGGAGCGGACGCAGGCCAACTGGCTCAACGGAGCTCGGTCGGCCCGACGCTGGGCGCTCGGCGCATAGGCGTGGTGCACCTCCGCCTCGGGGACGACGGCGAGCCGCCAGCCTGCTTCAGCCAACCGCAGGCACACGTCGGTCTCGTCAAGGAAGTAGGCATAGGCCTGGTCGAACCCACCGATGTCCTGCAGCGCCTGACGCCGGAAGGCGCAATTGGTCCCGGTCAGACTCAGATACCGCTCGACACCGGGACCAGAAGGGTCGGCCGCAGCGCGCCGCACTTCGCCCACATCGTCCGAGCGGCCGAAGCGGTCTGCGACCACCACCTTGCACTGGTAGTCGATCCCGGTTTGGTCGCGGATGAAGCCGCCGACACCACCCACTTGCGGGTCCGCAAAGGCTGCGCTGAGCTGTTCCAGCCAGTCCGGCTCGGCCACGGCGTCGTCGTCCAGGAAGGCCACAAGGTCGCCTCGCGCCACTTGGAGGCCCAGGTTGCGCGAGGCCGCAAGGTTGGCGTTTGGGCATGTCACGGTGCGTACCCGCGGGGCGTGGCGGGCCAGCACCTCGGCCGTGGCGTCTTGGCATGGCCCGGCTACCACGATCACCTCGAACGCCGGGTGACGCTGGTAGGCGAGCGCGGTCAGTACGCGATCCACCCAGGCCGCCCGATCCAGGGTGTTCACGATCACCGAGATGCTGGTGGGCGCGGCCGGAATGACGATGCCCCTGTCTGGGGCCGGAAGCGCCGACGCGCCCTCCAGCACCGCCACGCGCTCGCCGAGGGCTTGAACCGCCGCCAGCGCCACCTGCAGCCTGGCGTCTACTGCAGGCGGGTCGGCGCGCCTCGTCACAGGCGGAAGACGCGCGGTTTCCATTGGAGGCGCAGCGAGTGGTCGCCCCAGCGCACCCTTTACCGCCCACACTGCACGAGAGGCCAAGCCGCCTGCGATGGGCACAGCTCTGAGGCGCGCGTAGTTTTGACGCAGTCTGCTCCACATCCGCTGGCGCCCCCACTTCCCAGAGCATGATTTAGCAACATCTAGGTTGCGTCCCGCAAGCTACAATCTTGGCAAGAAGCTGAGCCTCCTTCCCCTGCTGCGCAGCGGGGTTTACGGCTTGAGCATGCGTGAGGATCAAGGCCGCGTGCTGGTGATCGCCGGCTCCGATAGCGGAGCCGGTGCGGGCCTGCAGGCCGACATCAAGACCATCGCCATGCTCGGTGGCTACGCCACCACCGCCATCACCGCGGTGACGGTGCAAGACACTCGCGGCGTGCACGCCGTCTTCCCCGTGCCAGCCGACATCGTGCGGGCGCAGGGGATGGCGGTGCTGCACGACATCGGTGCTGACGCCGTCAAGATCGGTATGCTCGGCGGCCCTGACGTCGTCGCGGTCGCAGTGGAGCTAGTTAATGCCGCCGGCGATGCGCCCGTTGTCCTCGATCCGGTGATGACCGCCAAGGGTGGCGCCAGCCTAGTCTCCCAGGCAAGCCTGCTGACCATGCGGGAGCACCTATTCCCCAGAGCAGCCCTTCTAACGCCGAACGTTCCCGAGGCCGAGGCGCTTACCGGCCTGACCATCGAAACTCCTGACGACCTGCGCCGGGCGGCCGCCGCCCTGCTAGAGGCGGGTGTTGCGGCTGTGCTGGTGAAGGGCGGCCACTTGCCGGGAACAAGCGTCGTAGACGTGCTGATGAGCGGCGCGGGCGAAGCCCGGTTCGAGAGCAGCCGCATCGAAAGCCGTCATACGCATGGCACCGGCTGCACCCTGGCTTCGGCCATCGCCACTCATCTAGCGCTTGGGTCGCCGCTGGAGCGATCGGTAGAACTGGCCCGCAGCTATGTCCGCGGCGCCATCCTTCACGCCCCGGGCTTCGGATCGGGCCACGGCCCGATGAACCACGGATGGCGGCTCGTCGCGCAAAGTCAGCCGCCAAGCTCGTAAGCCTTGCCATTAGGCAGCCGATCCGAAAAGGTTGGCGGCTCGGGGCTGAGTGGGTGCGCTATGCGCCAAGGCCGGCGAGCTCAGACCTTTGCGCCTGTTGGAAGGTATATCGATGCGTCAGTGGACGGTGGACGCTTTCGCCAGCGAGGCGTTCCGCGGCAATCCGGCTTGCGTCGTGGAGCCCTTCGACGCTTGGCCGGCCGACGGCTGGATGCAGTCCCTAGCCGAAGAGAACAAGCAGGCAGAGACCGCCTACCTGCGTCGCACCGCTACGCCCGACGTGTTCGATCTGCGCTGGTTTACTCCGGCCATCGAGGTTCCGCTTTGCGGACACGCAACTTTGGCGGCGGCGCACATCCTGTTCAACGACCTTGGTGTGACGAGCGGGACGATCAGCTTCGACACGCGCTCGTCCGGCATCCTGAAGGTCGGGCGGACGCCGGGTGGATACCGCATGGACTTTCCGGCGGCGGCCGCAAACCCCATCCCTGCCCCAGCGGGGCTCGCAGCAGCTTTGGGGGCTGAGCCGATGCAGGTGTTTTCCAGCCGCTTTCTGCTTGCGATCCTGAAGGACGAGACAACGGTGCGAGGTTTGCAACCCGATCTCGCCGGCATCGAGCGGATAAGCGCCGGCGCGAGCGAACGGGGCAATGTGATCGTGAGCGCTGTCGCCGATCCTGGTCGGCCCTATAGGGTGATCAGCCGTTTCTTCGCTCCGGGCTCGGGTATTCCGGAAGACCCTGCGACCGGATCGGCCCACTGCATCCTCGCGCCGGTCTGGGCCGCCAAGCTCGGGCGCTTAACACTGGAATTCCATCAGGCTTACCCCGGCCGCGGCGGCGATCTTTGCTGCGAGGTGGCGGGCGAGCGTGTGCTTATAGAAGGTGCTGCGATAACGACCATGGAGAGCCGGCTGCGCGTCTAGGTCCGGCCGATAGGTGGGCGCCGCGAGATAAGGGCCGGAGCACTCACGCCCCGACCCCCTCGAGAAGATCAGCAACGATAAGGGTGATAGTAGCAGAATCGACCGCCGCCGAAGTGGCGGTGGTGAAAACCGTAGCCGTAGCCAGGCCCGTGGAAGCGGGGTCCATAGAATTGACGATGGTGGTAGTACCCGTAAGGCTGCGCCATGGCTGCAGGTGCAGCCGTTATGAGCGCCGCGGCCGCGAGCACTCCCAAGATCACCTTCTGCATGTCTTTCTCCGATTAGATGGCGACCGGTTCGCCAGCCTCAACGCTGGCGAACCGGATTAGGTCTTCAGTAATGGTGATGGAAGAAGTGCGGGTGATGACGGAAGAAGTGGTGGTGGTGATGGTAGTAGGGACGGGCTTGGGCGCTTGACGCCGCAGCAGTGAGCGCCATCGTGGCGAGAAGCGCCGACAGCAGGATTTTCATAGGTCTAACTCCTGGGGTTGCGCGCCGAAGCGGCTACGCTTTCCTGGCCCCCAAACGGATGAAGTCGAGGAGCGATCCCGTCCGCCGCAAAGGCTGCGACAACACTTCGCAGCCTTCTTATGAACCGCCGATGACCACGTTTGCTCAGGCGGGTTCATCGTCGAATGGCTCTTGCATCCTCGGTCGAACCGCGGTTTCTGGTTAGCGGGCCACACCCTCCCAACGGGGTGCAGTCCATCTGTAAGGATGGGAGACATTGCTATGACGACCTCTGCCCCGGCGAAGCCGGAGGTGCGCCCTGTGCGCCCTGAATTCTCTTCCGGCCCCTGCGCCAAGCGCCCCGGCTGGAGCCCTGAAAATTTGAAGGCCGCGGTGCTGGGGCGTTCGCACCGCTCCAAGCTCGGCAAGGCGCGGTTGCAGGAGGCGATTGCGCTCACCCGCGCGGTGCTGGAGGTTCCAGACAGCCACCTGGTCGGCATCGTTCCTGGCTCCGACACCGGCGCAGTCGAGATGGCCATGTGGTCGATGCTGGGCTGTCGGCCGGTGCAGCTGCTGGCCTTCGAGAGCTTCGGCAAGGACTGGGCGACCGATGCGGTCAAGCAGCTGAAGCTGGATGCCGAGGTGCTCGATGCGCCCTACGGCGAGCTGCCGGACTTGTCCAAGGTGCGCGGCGACGCCGATCTGGTCTTCACCTGGAACGGCACGACCTCGGGCGTTCGAGTGCCGAACGCCGACTTCATCGCCGCCGACCGGGCCGGGATCACGCTGTGCGACGCCACCTCGGCCTGCTTCGCCCAGGCGCTGGACTGGGCCAAGCTCGATGTGGTGACCTTCTCCTGGCAGAAGGCGCTCGGCGGCGAGGCGGCGCACGGCGTGCTGATCCTGGGCCCCCGCGCGGTGGAGCGGCTGGAGAGCTTCACCCCGGACCGCCCGCTGCCCAAGCTGTTCCGCATGACCAAGGGCGGCAAGCTCAACGCCGAGATCTTCGACGGCGCGACCATCAACACGCCGTCGATGCTCTGTGTCGAAGACTGCATCGACGCGCTGAGGTGGGCGCAGTCCATCGGCGGCCTCACCGAGATGCAGGCGCGAGCGGATCGCAATCTCGCCGTGCTGTCGGACTGGGTGGAGAAGACGGGCTGGGTGGAGTTCCTGGCCGCCGACCCCGCCGTGCGGTCCAACACCTCCGTCTGCCTGAAGGTGGTGGCGCCCGAGATCATCGCGCTGCCCGAGAAGGCGCAGGCCGATTTCGCCAAGAAGCTTGCGGCCTTGCTGGAGAAGGAAGGCGTGGCGCTGGACGTCGGCGGCTACCGGGACGCCCCGCCGGGTCTGCGCATCTGGTGCGGCGCCACGGTGGACCACGCCGACCTGGAGGCTTTGACCCCCTGGCTCGACTGGGCCTTCGCCTCTGTTTCCGCCGAACTCGCCGCCGCCTGACGCGGAGGCCCCCTCCGTCGGCTTCGCCGCCACCTCCCCAGCGGGGGAGGGGGACCAGCGAAGCTGGTGGAGGGGGCTTCCCCGCCCGCAAACAAAGGATCAGCCATGCCTCCCCGCGTCCTCATCGCCGACAAGCTCTCCCCCGCCGCCGTCGACATCTTCAAGGCTCGCGGCGTCCAGGCCGACATCAAGACGGGCCTGAGCAAGGACGAGCTGATCGCCATCATCGGCGACTATGACGGGTTGGCCGTCCGCTCCGCCACCAAGGCCGACAAGCAGGTGCTGGCCGCCGCCAAGTCCATGAAGGTGATCGGCCGCGCCGGCATCGGAGTCGACAACGTCGACATCCCCGCCGCCACCGCCGCCGGGATCGTTGTGATGAACACGCCTTTCGGCAATTCCATCACCACCGCCGAGCACGCCATCGCCATGATGTTCGCGCTCGCCCGCCAGCTCCCCGCCGCCGACGCCTCCACCCAGGCGGGCAAGTGGGAAAAGAACCGGTTCATGGGGGTGGAGCTCTACGCCAAGACGCTGGGGCTGATCGGCGCCGGCAACATCGGCTCCATCGTGGCGGACCGCGCCAACGGGCTGAAGATGCGGGTGATCGCCTACGACCCCTTCCTCTCCACCGAGCGCGCCGTGGAGATCGGGGTGGAGAAGGTGGAGCTGGACCAGCTGCTCGCCCGCGCCGACA
>CAXTRP010000212.1:0-5852 GCA_964246615.1 uncultured Caulobacteraceae bacterium
CATGTGCGAACCCTTAACAAAACTATCGGGTCAGCCGAAGCGTCAGCGACAGGCGATCAGCGGTATAGGAGCGCCGCAAGGCGTCGGTGGAGGAGTAGTCGGTATAGGAGTACGCCAGATCCCACGCCACCAGCCGGTTCATGAGGTAGGTCGCCCCAAGCGTGCCTGAATAAGAGACGTCGGTCCGGTTGGTGAAGACGCTGTTGATGGCGAAATTGCGGTACTGGACCTGACCTGCGGCAGCGCCCGCGCTCAGGATCAGGTTTCGTAGCAGTTCGTGGTCGATGGTGATCGATCCATCCAAGCTGATGCCGCCCGGAGAGCCGGACACCGCCGCCGGCGCGGCGGTTCGTTCACCGGAGATGCTGATGGTGGTCAGCTGCGTCGGGAAATACTGCAGGTTGGCGCTGAAGGCGACGCCGGAGTCCGACGGCGTGTTGGGCGTACTATAGGACTGGTACAGATAGCCGACGGCCAACTCGCCCCGCGCCAGCCGTGACAGGTCGAAGTTGACGCCGCCGGCGAAGTTCAGCCCCTGGGCGTCCTCGTTGAGGTCGTCCACCTTGGGACGGTAGCTCTGGTCGTAGAGGGCCCCCACGAACACGGCCACCGCCGGCGACACGCCATAGCTCGCCCGCCCGCTGTAGCTGGTATAGGTGCCGTTGCGCCCATTGAAGTCGTCGATGCCGCCGTCCGGCTCCCGGACCGAGTTGTAGGTCTCGTTGCGGACGGCGACGATGCCCTGCAGCTGGATCACGGGCAGGGTCTTGGTGACCGTGGCCTGGAAGTTCTGCCGATCGAACTCGGCCGCCTCCAGGCTGTCGATGGGAACGTCCGGATCGGAGCGGGAGAGCACCAGGTGCTGATCGCTTGCGCTGGCGTCGATGGTGAGGTCGTTGCGGACGTCGAGCCGGCCCGTGCCGGTGACGCCGTACTCGGTGGCGTCGTCCTCGCTGGAACGGACGTACTCGGTGCGGGCCACGAAGGCCGACAGGCCCACGCCGTTGCGGTTCCAGTTGGACGCCAGCTGGAAGGCGGGCTGGATGCGGAAGTCCACATCGCCGCGCTGGCCGCTGGCGGCGAACTTCTCGTTATCGGTGACCTGGCTGGTGATGGCGATCTGCGGGGCCAGGGTGAAGCCGCCGATGTCGATGTCGAAGGGCGCCCAGTCCGGATGCGGCCGCTCGCGCACCGAGACGTTGAAGCCGCGGCTATACTGGGGGGCCTGCTCGATGCCGCCGAAGCTCTGGGCCAGGGCCGAGCCCCCGCCCAGCGTGCAGCAGGCGACGCCAGCCGCGCAGGCGGTACGGACTAGTCGCATCGAACCCCGATTGTCTTCAACTGTTCCCCACCGCACCCTAGGTTATCCAAGAGGCGGCGAGTAGCGACCGCACGCCATAGCGACCAACAAACGCATCCCCGGAGCGCCCTGTGCACAGCGGCTGGGCGCCGATGACGTCAGCTTAGAAAAAGCGTTCCTTGATGACGATGGTGTCGCCGGGACCCACCGCGGAGGTGGCGGTCAGCTTCACCGGAACTTCGGCCGTACCGCCCGAATGACGGATGGTCACCGTCTTGGTGTTGGCGCGGTAGCTGAAGCCGCCCGCGGTCGCCACGGCGTTCAGCACGGTCAGCCCGGTGGTGTAGGGATATTCCCCGGGCTTCTGGACCTCGCCCAGGATGTAGAAGGGCCGGTAGTTCTCGACCTCGGCGGAGACGCGCGGATCGCGCAGGTAGCCGTCCGACAGGCGGGTGCGCAGGCCCTCCTGGAACTGCTCGACGGTGAGGCCCGCGGCATGGACGTTGCCGATCAGCGGGAAGGCCACCTCCCCGCTGTCGGAGATCACGAACTCGCCCGACAGGCTCGTCTCGCCGAAGACGATGATGCGCAGCTTGTCGCCCGTGCCGAGCTTGTAATTGACGTCCGCACCGGCTGGACCCGCGGGGATGCTTGCGGCCGCGGCTGCGGCGCCGCCGGCGGCCTGCGCCGCGGCGACCACCGGGGCCAAGGCCGCCGTCAGCGACAGGCCGATGGCCAGGGCCGTCCAGCCTTTGATCCGCTCTCGCATACCGTTCCCCTAAGCCCTGCGCCGTTCCACCGGGCGCACGATATTCACATGATCGACGACGGTGCGGCCCCCCGACACCTGGGCGTAAATCAGACGACGCTCCAGCCCCTCAAGCACGATCGCCGCCAGCCGGCCCGTAGCGTAGGCGCCGGTGTCCACTCCGATCCGGCGATCGCTGACGAACGCGTCCTCCTCCGGGGTATGGCCGTGGACCACGGTCTTGGAGAATGTGGCCGAACCGCGCAGGAAATCGTCGCGGATCCACATCAGGTCGTGCGGATCCTGTTCGTCGAGCTCCACGCCCGGACGCGCTCCGGCATGGGTGAAGAAGTAGTCGCCATACTCCACGCAGGGCTCCAGCGCCTGGAGGAAGCGCACCTGGTCCGCCGAAATGGCTGCGGCGAACGCCTTGCGCGTCGCCTCCCAGCCATCGGTGTCATCGCTCATCAACGGCGCGACCACGCCGTAGGATCGCAGCGTTTCCGCCCCGCCGAAGCCGCACCACGTGGGCCCGAGCGAAGGCTCCTCCAGGAAGCGGAGCATGGTCTCGTCATGATTGCCGCGGATGAAGCGCGCTTCCAGGGCGGCCACGTTCCGAAGACCCATCAGCCGGTCGAGGACCTCACGCGACGCCGGACCGCGATCCACATAGTCGCCGAGCATGACGATCACCGCCTGCCCCGCCGTCGCCCGATCCAGCCAGATGGCCTCGAGCAGGGCGTCCAAGGCGTCGAGGCGGCCATGCACGTCGCCGATCGCGTAGATGCGGACGCCTTCCGGCGCAGCCCGCACCACCGGCGGCTTCTTGCGCTGGAAGAAGTTCAGCATCCGTTCACGCGTACAGTTTGAAGAGTGCGATGGCGGAAGATGAAGGGCGTGGCTCCGCCCGTCAAGACAGGCCGAACCGGGCGGAACGCGCCCTAATAAGAGCCCCGGCGGAGCAGGACGGCCGGCACGGTTCGCGCCAGGATGGCCATGTCGAGCTTCAGGGACGAATGGCGGGCGTACAAGGTGTCGATGGCGACCCGCCGGCTATAGCGCAGGTCGCTGCGTCCGCTGACCTGCCACAGGCCCGTAATTCCAGGGCGGCAGGCGCAGTAATCGTGGAAACGGGAGCCGTAGCGCCCGACCTCGGCCACCACGATGGGACGCGGCCCGACCAGGCTCATCTCCCCGCAAAGCACGTTCCAGAGCTGGGGCAGCTCATCCAGGCTGCTGCTGCGCAGGATACGACCGAGCCAGGTTATGCGGGGATCGACCTTCAGCTTATGATCCCGATCCCACTCGGCCCGAGCCTGCGCCGACTTGGCGAGCACGGCGGCCAGCACCGCGTCGGAGTCGGTGACCATGCTGCGGAACTTCCAGCACCGGAAGGTGCGCCCGTGCTGGCCGATGCGCATCTGCCCGTAGAAGGCGGCGCCGCCATCGTTGATCCAGACCGCCAGCGCCAGAAGGCCGAAAACCGGCGACAACAGGATGAGCAGCGGGACGGCGATGATCAGGTCGAAGGCGCGCTGGCTGATCCGCGAGCGCAGCGCATCGACCGCGCCTGCACGCTCGAACGCACGGCTGTCGGGCGCGAAATAGGCGTCCATCTGCATGTGCCGGGTCCTTCGAGTAAGTGTTCCTATACCAAAGGCTGATGGCCGGGGTAAGAGAAACATTCATTAACTTTTGCAGTGCAGCAGCGGCGTTGCGCCGCAATATCACGCCGATAACGGCGTTGGCGCCTTATGGCTGTGCAACGATTGCAGGCTCAGCGGCTCCGCAGCATCGCTGCGGCGAGCAGGCGGCTGTTGAACTCGGCGTAGCGGGTGCGGACGACGGTCTCGCCAAGGCGCTCCGACACCATGGTGCGGCCTGCGACCGTCATGGCGCCCCGTCGCGCCTCGTCCTGCAGGACGGCGACGATGCGTGCAGCGTCGGTCGATGGGTCTTGGAGGTCCAGAGTGACGACCCCCGCCGCCGCCCCGTAGTCGTTCAGACCGCCCACCGGCGTCGCGGCGACCGGCAGGCCGGCGGCCATTGCTTCCAGCACCGCGATGCACAGGCCCTCGTGGCGGCTGGTCAGCACGAACAGGTGCGCCGGCGTTCGCCACCAGCCGGGCGTGTGGCCGGGCAGGGACAGGTGCGCCGCCACGCCCAGGCGCTCGGCCGCAGCGGCCAACTCGGCGCGAAGCGGCCCTTCGCCGCAGATCGTGAGCCGCACGTCCAGCCCCTCGCCCCGCAGGGCGGCCAACAGCGCCACAAGCCTGCCCTGATCCTTGGGCGGGGTCAGGCGGGCGGCGCTGAGCAGGTGGAACGGCGCGCCCGGCAGTGGCCGGTGCAGGGGCTCTGCGCATCGGTCGGGTGCGAACGCCGCCAGCGGCAGGACGTCGAACGCGGAGGGCGGCCGCCGATACAGTCGGCCGAAGGCGGCGGTCGCGGTCGCATCGCAGTCGGCCAGCGCCCGGTCGACCCGGCCTGAGGTGGCGCGGTAGCCGACCTCGTAGAACCCCCGGGCGAGGCGGCTGTTGTGCTCGAAGGAGACCACGAGCGGGCGCCGGCGGGACGGCCGCAGCACGCGGCCGAGCAGGTTGGCGTGCGGCAGCGAAAGCACCATCACCGCAGGCCTGAGCCGCCGAAGCAGCCTGTGAAGGCGGAACGCCGCCCGCAGCAGAGAAAGCGGCGTCAACCGGGATTGGTCTTCCAGGATCAACGGCGGATGGCCGAGTTCGCGGAGCGCCGCGACCTGCGCGCCCGCTCCGCGCACCAGGGCCGCCACGGTGACGTCGAAGCCCGCAAAGCCGCCCTCGCGGACCAGGGTGACCAAGCCCCACTCCGCCCCGCCGGCGTTGAGGCTCGTGACCAGGTAGAGCAGCCGCGGCTTCGGCTCAGCCGCCATGCAGGCGGCTCCGGGCCTGCAACCGCCCCGCTAGGGCGCGACGCAGCGGCGCACCCCCCGCAAGCAGGGCGCAGAGGGTGAGGGCGCGCCGGTCCAGCGGATGCAGCGACATGGCCATGGCGGCCTGTCTGCGCGCGACGCCCACAGCGCCGGCGGAGTAGGCGGCCAGGCCCAGCTTGGCCGCACGCTGCGCCAGGCGGCGGGGGACCAGGGCGGCCAGCGAGGGGTCTCGGGCGGCGGCGCGAAAGGCGACGAAGGCGTGGTGGGCCATCAGTTCGGGGCGCGCGGCGCTCATGCTGGCGGGGCGAAAGCGCTTGCGGATCAGGGGCTCCGGCAGGCCCTTGAGCTTACCCGCCTGCGCCAGGCGCAGGTAGAAGTCGGTGTCCTCGAACATGGCGATTGTGGCGTCGAACCCGCCGACCGCCTCGAAGGGCGTTCGCCGCACCAGCAGAGAGGACGGCATGATCGAGGCGTCGTGCAGGAAGTAGCGCCGCGCGGGCCGGCTGTAGCGAGAGAGGTCATAGACCCTGGTCGCCACGCCGGCGCCCGCCCCACCGCCCGCGAACGCTTCGTAGCCGGTGTAGACGAGGTCCACGGCGGGGTCGGCGTCCAGCGCCGCCATCTGGCGGGCCAGCTTTTGCGGCATCCAAGCGTCGTCGGCGTCAAGGAAGGCCAGGAGCGGGGCGGAGGTGAGGGCCAGCGCCTGGTTGCGCGCTCCTGCACAGCCCCAGCCGCCGGGGCCGCGCAGGATCTTCAGCCGGGGATCGCGACCTTTCAGTCGGTCGAGCACGGCCAGGGTCTGCGGGTCCGATCCGTCATCGGCCAGCACGATCTGGGAAATGGACGCCGCCGCCGTCTGGCCGAGCACGCTGGCCAGCGCCGCTTCCACATAGGCGCCT
>CAXTRP010000213.1:0-5837 GCA_964246615.1 uncultured Caulobacteraceae bacterium
GCGGCGGCCAGCAGGCACACCCCCATGCCTGTACCGCAGCCGAGCTCCAGATAGCGGAACGGGCGGGACGCATCGGGCGGGCGCACGCCGGCCATGAGCGCGCACAGCGACAGGTGGGCCGGAGCAGTCTCCAGATACACCCCGCTGGTGTAGGCCACGTCGGCGACATAGCCCTGGCGCCACGACATTTCAGCCTTCCCCTCGTCTAGTTATTCACGCAGCGCTTGCAGCGACACGCTAATGCAGCAAGCTTGCGCTAACGTCACCTAGGCGTGACGGCGACCGGGGGACGGGCATGGACTTGAAGGCGCTGGTTGAGCGGCTGGACCCGGCGTGCCGCGAGGCGCTGGAGGCGGCCGCCGGCCTGACCCTGTCGCGCACCCACTACAACGTCGAGATCGAGCATTGGCTGCTGAAGCTGATGGAGCAGGCCGGGGGCGACATCCCGGTGATCCTGGACCGCTTCGCCGTGGACGCCGGCCGGCTGGAGGCCGAGCTGAACCGCACGCTGGATGCGATGAAGACGGGCAACGGCCGCGCCCCCGCCCTCTCGCCCAACCTGGTCAAGCTGGTCCGCGAGGCGTGGCTGCTGGCCAGCCTTCAGTACGAGGCGAAAGCCGTGCGCGCCGGCCACCTGCTGCTGGCGCTACTGAGCAGCGACGACCTGGCCCCCATGGCGCGCGAGGCCTCGCGCCAGCTGCAGCTGATCGCGCCGGAGCGCCTGGCCGACGATCTGCCGACCCTGCTCGCCCAGGCCGACGCGGGAACCGATCCCGCCACAGAGTCTGGCGAGGATGGCGAAGCGCCCCGCGCGGCCGCAGGCGGGGCCGGCCAGGCCCTGGCCAAGTTCTGCATCGACCTCACCGAGCGGGCGCGCTCGGGCGAGCTGGACCCGGTGCTCGGCCGCGACGCCGAGATCCGCCAGATCATCGATATTCTCAGCCGCAGGCGGCAGAACAACCCGATCCTCACCGGCGAGGCCGGCGTCGGCAAGACCGCGGTGGTGGAGGGCTTCGCGCTCCGCATCGTCGCGGGCGACGTGCCCGAGGTGCTGCGCAATGTGCGCGTGCTGACGCTCGATCTCGGCCTGCTGCAGGCGGGTGCGGGTGTGAAGGGCGAGTTCGAGAACCGGCTGAAGTCGGTGATCGAGGAGGTGAAGCGCTCGCCCGCCCCCATCATCATGTTCGTGGACGAGGCCCATACCCTGATCGGCGCCGGCGGAACCGAGGGCCAGGGCGACGCGGCCAACCTGATGAAGCCCGCCCTGGCGCGGGGCGAGCTACGCACCATCGCCGCCACCACCTGGGCTGAATACAAGAAGTACTTCGAAAAGGACCCCGCCCTCACCCGCCGCTTCCAGGTGGTGAAGGTGGAGGAGCCGAGCGAGGCCGTGGCCATCGTGATGATGCGCGGCATGGTGGACTCCCTGGAGCGACACCACGGCGTGCGCATCCTGGAGGAGGCGGTGGAGGCCAGCGTGCGCCTCTCCCACCGCTACATTTCCGGCCGCCAGCTGCCCGACAAGTCGGTGAGCCTGCTCGACACCGCCTGCGCCCGGGTCGCGGTCAGTCGGGCCGCGACGCCTGCACCGGTGGAGGACGTGCGCCGCAGGATCGAGCAGCTGGACGTGGAGCTGCGTATCCTTGAGCGCGAGCAGGCCACCGGCGGCGACCACGCGAAGGTGCTCGCCGAGCGGACCGCCGCCAAGACCGATGCGGAGACCGAGCGGGCTGCGCTGGAAGCGCGTTGGGCCGAGGAGCAGGCGCTCATCGCACGCCTGGCCGAAGCGCGCACAGCGCTCGAGACGGTCCACGCCGCACCCGGCGCCGATGCGCCCGCCGTTGCGCCGGACGAGAAACCCGCCTTGGCTCCAGAGGCGGCGCGCGCCGAGATGAACACCGTCCGATCCGAGCTCGACGCGCTGCAGGGCGAGCACCCGCTGGTGTTCGATACGGTGGACCGCCATGCGGTGGCCGACGTGCTCGCCGCCTGGACCGGCATCCCGGTGGGGCGGATGGTGTCGGACGAGGTCAAGGGCGTGCTGGACCTCGAAGCGCGGATGGCGATGCGCATACGCGGCCAGCCGCAGGCCATCTCCACCATCGCCGAGGCCATGCGGGTGGCCCGCGCCGGTCTGGCCGACCCCAAGAAGCCGCTCGGCGTCTTCCTGATGTGCGGCACCTCAGGCGTCGGCAAGACCGAAACCGCCCTGACGCTGGCCGACCTGTTCTACGGGGGCGCGCAGAGCCTGACCGTGATCAACATGAGCGAGTTCAAGGAGGAGCATAAGGTCTCCATGCTCGTGGGCTCGCCGCCCGGCTACGTCGGCTACGGCGAGGGCGGCGTGCTGACCGAGGCGGTGCGCCGCAGGCCCTTCGGCGTGATCCTGCTGGACGAAATGGAGAAGGCGCATCCGGGCGTCCAGGACGTCTTCTACCAGGTGTTCGACAAGGGCCAGCTTCGCGACGGTCAGGGACGCGACATCGACTTCCGCAACACCGTCATCATCATGACGTCGAACGCTGGCACGGAAACCATCGAGAAACTGGCGGCGGACCCTGAAACCATGCCGGACGCCGCGGGGCTGACCCAGGCGTTGCGCCCGGAACTGCTGAAAACGTTCAAGCCGGCTTTTCTGGGTCGCGTGACGGTTGTACCCTATGGCCCTCTGTCGCCGGAGATCATACGGGAGATCGTCGAAATCGCGCTGGGCCGCGTGCGTGACCGAATTGCGGCGACCTATGGCGCGGGCTTCACATGGACGCCGCAGGCGGCCGATGCGGTGGCCGAACGCTGCACCGAAACCCAGAGCGGCGCGCGCAACATTGAGTCGATTCTTAACCAGACTGTCGTCCCTGCTCTCGCATCTAGGATGTTATCAAGGATGATTGAGCAAAAGCCCGCTGCAAATGTTGTGATCAGCATCGACGGCGCGGGCGAGTTCGGTTATCAAATCTCGTGACCACCGACTGGCTGCGGTCGAACAAGCATTTTCCAGCGTCGTCCGCATCGCGCCGGACGCTTAGAAGGACACGGTAAGATGGCGGCGTACCTGAAATTGGACGGGTTCACGGGCAACGTGACCAAGGGACAGTACACCGGCTGGATCGAGGTCGAATCCTTCAGCTGGGGCTTCTCCGTCCCGGTCCAGACCACGGTCGGCTCCTCTTCCAACCGTATGTCCGCCGGCAAGGTGACGCCGGGCGACCTGCACATGGTCAAGAAGCAGGATCAGACCAGCGCCAAGTTCATGCTGGACTCCATGAATGGCGCGGTGATCCCCAACGCCACGCTCGCGGTCACCATGCCGTCAGCCAGCGGCGGCCAGGACAAGTACATGGAGTACAAGATGACCAACGTCATCACCTCCGCGTACAACACTTCGGGCTCGCAGGGCTCGCATGAGCCCATGGAGAACGTGGCGCTGAACTTCTCCAAGATCGAGGTCAGCCAGTTCTCCACCGACGCCTCGGGCAAGTCGATGGCGGCGCAGCGCGGCAACTTCGACTTCATCACCGCCGCCGGCTCCTGATCGGCGGCGTTCACCGGAGCCGCGTCGCCGGGCCTTACCTGCCTAACGGCAAGGCGGCGGGGCGCTACGCGGCTTCGGGGCGGGGTGCGAGTAAACGATGGATTCCGGGCGCGATCCCAAGAACTTCCTCAAGCTGATCGAAAGTCCTGGATCCGTCCAGGATCTGTTCCTGTTCAAGATGGAGGGGCGAGAGGCGTTATCCACGCCTTTTGAGTTCCGCCTGACCATCCGCTCCCAAGGCGACATCCCACCGGCGTCGGCCTGGGTCGGAGCTTCCATCACCTTCATCATGGGCCTGTCCGACGACGTGCCCCGCAAGGTGAACGGGCAGTGCATCAAGTTCGAGCACGCCTATCAGAAGGGGGCCTATGTCGAGTTCGCCCTGGTGATCTCCGCCTCCCTCTGCACCGCCAAGCTCAACCGCGACAATCGCATCTTCACCGCGAAGACGGCCAAGCAGGTGATCGCCGAGATCCTCACCGAACACGCCATCAGCTTCGACGACAGCAAGGTCAAGAGCGTCAACACGGTTCGGGAGTACTGCGTCCAGTACAATGAGAGCGACTTCACCTTCGTCAGCCGGCTGATGGAGAGTGAAGGGGTGTTCTACTACTTCCGCTACGACGAGGATGCCGGACGCTATAAGCACAAGATGTATCTGGCAGACGATCCGTCCGGCTTCTTCGACGGCGAGCCGCTGTCGGTTTCCTACCGCAAGGGACCCCAGCATCCGGGGTTGAAGGACGTGGCCACCTCCTACGCCCAGTCCAGCGGCGGCTGGCTGACCAACGACTACGACTTCAAGAAGCCCAGCAACCTGACGCCGGTGCAGACCCCCACGCGGCTCGACTACTCCGCCAAGACCACCAAACAGTTCAACTGGCCAGGCGGCGCCTACACGCCGGACGACGTACGCCGCCTCTCCAAGCTGGCCATGGAGCATGTGGAGTCCGGCGCCCTTTCCGTGCGGGGCAGCGGCAAGTACGTGGCCTTTGCTCCCGGCGCCCGCTTCGAGATCGAAGACCAGCGGCTGAGCCCGCAGGAGCGGCGTATCGCCGTCCACTCCGTCTCCCACGAGGCCTTCGATCCCTGGGGCCTGGAGGAGGGTTCGCCGAGCTACGAGCAGCATTTCACCGCGGTGCCGAGCGACCAGACCTATCGACCCTCCCGCTCCACGCCCGCCGCCACGGTGCGCGGGCCGCAGACCGGCGTGGTGACCGACCAGACCGACCCGGAGGGGTTCGGGCGCATCCAGGTGAAGTTCCACTGGGACCACGCCGGCGCCTCCACCTGCTGGCTGCGCGTCGCCCAGCAGTGGGCGGGCGGCAAGATCGGCTCGCAGTTCGTGCCACGCATCGGCATGGAGGTGCTGGTGGACTACCTGGAGGGCGACCCAGACCGCCCGCTGGTGGTGGCCTGCATCTACAACGGCGACAACAAGCAGCCCTACGACACTCCCGCCCACCTCAGCCAGGCCGGTTGGCGCACCATGAGCCACCCCTCCGGCGGCATCGCCCAGGAGCTGATCTTCGAGGACAAGGCGGGCGCGGAGGAAATCTACACCTTCGCGGGCCGCAACCTGCGCCGGGTGACGGTGAAGGACGAGATCGTCGCCATCGGCCAGGACAGCACGCTCAGCGTCACCCGCAACAGCAGCGAGGCGGTGGACGGCAAGAAGGCGGTGCACGTGAAGGGCGCCCTGTCGATCAGCTCCGACACCTCCATCACCCTGACGGTGGGCAAGAGCACCATCCTCATCGCCCCCGACGGCGTCAGCATCACCGCGCCCGTGATCAAGCTGAACTGATGCTCGGCGCCCGCCACCTTCCCTGCCCCTCCCGTGCTTCTCACGAGATGAAAACAGGCGCCGGGCTTGCCACCATGCGGCTGGCGGAACGATAATCCCCCACTCATGATCGCGCTTCGTCTCTTCTCGGCCGCCGACGCCAGCCGCCAGATCGACGTGCGCATGGTGGGGGAGCGCGAGGCCCTGACCATCGGGCGCGACGCCAGCGCCGGCTGGGCCCTGCCCGACCCGGACCGGGCGCTGTCGCGCCTGCACCTGACGGTGGCAGTGCGCGGCGGCGTGGCGAGCGTCACCGACACCAGCACCAACGGCGTCACCCTCGCCAGCCGCGACGAGCGCATGCCCCGCAACGAACCCGTGCGGGTCGATCCGGGCGAGCGACTGGAGCTCGGCCCCTATGTCCTGCTGGTGGAGCGCGCCGACCACGTGGCCGCCCCGGAACCCGAAGCGCCTCGTAGCGGCTCGGCCAGCCCCTTCGACGCGGACGACGATCCGGAC
>CAXTRP010000214.1:0-5826 GCA_964246615.1 uncultured Caulobacteraceae bacterium
AGGTCTCCTTTCTGCTGGCTAGCGGTATCCTGGTGGAGAACGTCTTCTTCCTGCCTGGGCTCGGACGGCTGATGTTCCAGGCCATCGTCCAGAGAGACCAGATGGTGGTCTGCAGCGTGGCCTTGGTGCTGGTGGCCGAGGTGGTGGTGGTTACGCTGCTGGCCGACCTCGCCTGCGTCGTCGCCGACCCGCGCCTGCGCGACGGTATGACGAGGGGCGTCCGCGCGTGAGCGAACAGAGCCTGGGGGCGAGGCGCGTAACTGCAGGGCGGAAGGGCGACGCGAGCCTGATCATCGGCGCCGTCCTGACGCTCACCCTCCTCGCAGCTGCGCTCTTGTCATTGGTCTGGCTGCCCTACCCGATGGATTATATGGACATCCCGGCGCGTCTGGCACCACCCGGCTTGACCCATCCCTTCGGGACTGACGCCTACGGCCGCGACACCTTCTCCCTGGTCGTGGCGGGCAGCCGCACTGCCTTGCTGGTAGGGCTGGGCGCCTGCGGGCTGGGTATGGGAGCGGGCGTAGCCTTGGGACTGACAGCGGCGGCGCGGCCAGGCTGGCTTGACGTCCTGCTGGCGCGCACGGGCGACATCGTCTTCGCCTTTCCGGCTCTGCTGACCGCAGTGCTGTTCGCGGCGGCGATCGGACCGGGAGCGGGCGCGGCCGTGGCGGCGATCGGCATCTTCAACGTACCGGTATTCGCGCGTCTCACCCGCAGCGCCGCGCTGCGCATCTGGGCGCTGGACTTCGTCCTGACGGCGCGGGCAGCGGGCAAAGGCCCGGTGGCGGTGTCGGTGGAGCATGTCCTGCCAAACATCGCGGGCTTGCTGCTCGGCCAAGCGGCGATCCAGACCTCTCTGGCGATCCTTGCCGAAGCCGGGCTGTCCTACATCGGCCTGGGCGTTCAACCGCCGGCGGCAAGTTGGGGACGGATGATGGCCGAGGCCCAGACCATGGTCGGTTTGGCACCCTGGCTGGCCATCTTCCCAGGTCTCGCCCTCATGCTCACCGTGCTGGGACTGAACCTACTGGCGGAGGGCCTGCGCGCCCGGCTGGCTCCCCGCGATGACTGAGGTGCTCCAAATCCAGGGCCTGGGCGTCTCCATCGGCGGGCGCGTGCTGCTGAAGGGCGTCTCGCTTTCGCTGCAGGCCGGCGAGGTGCTTGGCCTGATCGGTGCCTCGGGATCCGGCAAATCGCTCGCGACGCTGGCCGTCATGGGCCTGCTGCCATCGAAGGCGGAAGTATCCGGCGAGATCGTCCTGGAAGGGCAGCGCCTCGACAACCTCGGCGAGACCGCCATGCGGGATCTCCGTGGCCGCCGCATGGGTCTGGTGTTCCAAGAGCCTGCGACCGCACTCGATCCGGTGCGTCAAATCGGCGACCAGGTGGCCGAGGCTGTGCTTTGTCACAGGCGCGGCTCCCGGACGCAGGCGGCGCGGCTGGCCGACCAGGCGCTGGATGCAGTGGGTCTCAGCCAGGCCGCAGCGCCCCGGAATCGCTACCCCCACCAGCTCTCAGGCGGACAGCGCCAGCGGGTGGCGGTGGCCATGGCGATGGTCTTGCGACCGGCAGTGCTGATGGCCGACGAGCCCACCACCGCGCTTGATCCCATTGCAGCCCGCCAGATGCTGCAACTCCTCCGCACGCTGGCGAAGGAGACGGACACCGCCGTATTGCTCGTCAGCCACGACCTGGCCGCGGTGGCCGGCGTCGTTGATCGGCTAGCGGTTTTGCAGGCGGGAGAAGTTGTGGAGACGGGCGACTGCGCCAGCATGCTGAGCGCTCCAGTCCACCCTTACACCCGAGCTTTGGTCGCCGCTGCGAGAGCGTCGCCAGCGCGAAGCGTGCAGCGCAGGGTCGAGGGGCCGCCCGCCTTGGAGGCTCACGCGCTCACCTGCACCTACGCCGCTCCATCCCAAGGGCTTCTCCGCCCGCGCGGGCGCGTGACGGCGCTGGACGGAGTGAGCCTCAGCCTCGCGCCGGGCGAGCGATTGGGCTTGGCCGGGCTCTCGGGCAGCGGCAAATCCACCCTGCTGCGCACCCTGCTCGGCCTACAGCCTATTCGTTCCGGCGAGGTGCGTTTGGGCGGGGAAGCCTTCTCACCAGCCTCGCCCAGCGCTCAACGCCGATTGCGCCGCGATATCCAGGTCGTGCTGCAAGACCCGTATGCCAGTTTCGACCCGACTTGGCGGGTTGAGCGTCTGGTGGCCGAGCCTCTGGCCCTGGCCGACCCCGTACCCGACCGGCGCGAACGACGACGCCGGGTTGAGGACCTGCTGGAACAACTCGGGCTGGAGCGTGCGGACGCCGACCGCCTGCCGTACGCCTTCTCCGGCGGTCAGCGCCAGCGCATCGCCATCGCTCGAGCGCTGATATTGGAGCCTCGCGTGCTGCTGCTGGACGAGATCACTGCGGCCCTGGACGCAGCCACGCGTGCCCAGACCCTGGAGCTACTAGCCTCCATAGGCCGCCAGAGGTCACTGGCCATGCTGTTCATCTCGCATGATCTCGCCACGTTGCGCACCGTCACCGACCGGCTGCTTGTGCTCGACGGCGGCCGCATCGTGGAAGCGGGCGAGACCGAAGCGGTGTTCGCCCACCCCCGCCATCCGGTCACCCAGGCGCTGGTCGCAGCCGCGCCCAAGCTCTCGCCCGGGGCTCAGGCGTGATGGACTCCTCGCGCAATCGCCCGCGCCAGACAGTCGGCGGCCGCCGAACCGAGCTGGGCGACCAGCACCCCGCGCGCCTCCGGGTTCTGGGGGGCCAACGGTCCGTGCGCCACCGCGAACACGGTGTCCCCGTCGAAGGGCGTATGGATCGGCCGGATGGCGCGGGCCATGCCGTCGTGAGCCATAATCGCGATCTGCCTGCACTCCGCAGCGTTCAATGCCACGGAGACGGCCACCACACCGAGCGTCGTATGCGCGCCCGACGTGGCGTCCACGGAATGCATACGGGTCCCTGTTGGCGAGGGGTCTGGGTCTGGAACGTAGTCGGTCGGACGCGCGCCGCCGAACTCGCCGGCGACCTCGAAAGGCCAGGCCCAGAAGGTGCGGCCGTCGGCCATTCGCACCGTGCCGACGCAGTTCACCGCGGCCAGCGCGCCGACGACGAGACCATCGCCCAGATCCAGCGAAGCCGAGCCTATCCCGCCCTTCTCAACGCCAGACATGGCCCCCCGACCGGCGCCAACCGAGCCAAGGGAGAACACCCGATCCGCCGTATCGACCGAGCGCCTGCCGAGGGCGTGATACGGTGGCTCCAGGCCCCAGCGCTCCCCGCCCCTTTCGAGGTCGTAGAGGGCGGCGCTCGGCACGATGGGTATGGCCACCGACCCGTTCCTGATCCTAAGCCCTACCCCGCGAGCCGACAGCACGGCGGCGACCCCGTCAGCCGCCGCAAGGCCGAACACGGACCCGCCCGCCAGCACCACGGCGTGAAGCCCGCCCACCAAGTTCTCTGGGGCGAGTGCCTCGGTCTCCCGGGTTCCAGGCCCCCCGCCGAGCACGCTCACGCCCGCCACCCAGAGGCTGTCGCAGAGCAGGGTGGTGACGCCGGAGCACGCCCCCTCATCTGTAGCGTGACCGACCGTGAGCCCTGGAACGTCGGTGATCAGGTTGAGCGGGCCAGGGATCGGCATAAGACGCCTTTCAGGATGCAAGACGATAAAGGGGTTTCAGCAGCCCCATGCTGCGGAGAGGTTTCACGTGCTTGATGCAGGCAGCTTTATCAAGCCTACGGTTCAGGAGTTGAGACCCGGACGTAGGCTCAACATGTTGGTTATAGGCGACCAGCCATCCCCGCCTTCGACGGTCTTCCTGTGCCACGGCGCAGGCGGGTCCCTGCAGCAGTGGCGCTTACAGTTGCACGCGCTGCAAGAGACCGGCAGCCGGATTGTTGCGTGGGACTTCCCTGGCCATGGCGATAGTCCCAAACCTCGTGAAAGGCAGAGCTATGCCGGCGAAGCGCTGCTCGAGGACTATGAAACGCTACTGAACAGGTTCGGTGCTGGCCGGATCGTCTTGGCGGCGCATTCCTACGGCACTGTCCTGACATTGGCCCTGCTTGCAGGCCTTAAGTCGAGAGGTGAACTTGGCCGGGTGTCCGGTGTGCTGTTGCTTGGACCTCCTGGCCCTGGCGCGCGACTTTCCCAGAACCCACTAGCTACGATGCCGCTCCCATTCCTCCATCTGATGCGACCGCTGCTGTCTCGTGGCTTCAAGCGCGCGGCCTGGGACGCCCGGGCCGATCCCGCCTTGGTCCACTATGAGCAACGCGCCGCGCGCGGCAACCAACTCTCAATGATGGCTGCCCTGATGTCTCTATCGCTTGCTGTGAACCAGGAAGAACTGGTTGCATTGGACCTGCCCGTGACGATCCTGGCCGGAGCGTCGGACCAGCTCACTTCGCCGGAGGGCGCAAGGGCTCTGGCCGAGTACCTCCCTAACGCAAGCCTGGAGATACTGGCGGGGTGCGGCCATCAAGTCATGTTGGAGAAGCCGGCGGAGACAACTCTAGCCCTGCTCAGCCTCCTGCAGGCGTCAGAAATGGATCATAGATCATGAGCGCAACTGAGCTGGCCGACCTCTCAGCGACGGCCATGATCGCAGCTTTCCGCGCAGCCATCGCCTCGCCTTTGGATGTGGTCCAGGCTGTGTTAGACCGTATAGATCGCTGGGAGCCTGAGCTCTGCGCCCTCTACGCGTTGGATGCTCCGGGCGCGCTGGAGGCGGCGCGGGCTTCCGAAGCCCGTTGGGGACGCGGCGAGCCAATTGGGCCGCTAGATGGCGTGCCGATCACCCTTAAAGAGCTGATCGCTACCAAAGGCGTGCCTGTGCCTCTCGGAACGGCGGCCACAACTCTCGTTCCAGCGGCCGCTGACGCGCCCCCAGCGGCTAGGGTTCGCGAAGCCGGAGCCATCATCCTCGCCAAAACGACGGTGCCCGACTACGGCATGCTGTCCTCGGGCCTATCGAGTTTTCATCCTTTGGCCCGCAACCCGTGGAACCTGTCAAAGACGCCGGGCGGCTCGAGTGCAGGTGCGGGCGCCGCGGCGGCGGCTGGCTACGGGCCGCTGCATGTCGGCACCGATATCGGAGGCTCCGTCCGTCTGCCTGCAGGATGGTGCGGGATCTTCGCCTTAAAACCGAGCGGCGGCCGGATTCCTATTGATCCGCCATACACCGGTCGAGTCGCGGGCCCCATGACGCGCACCGTCGAGGATGCGGCCCTGTTGATGCAGGTGCTCTCCAGGCCTGATCTGCGTGATTATACCAGCCTTCCTCCCGCCGAAATCGCCTGGGACGAGCTGACTATCGAGATCAAAGGTCTTCGGATCGGTCTGATGTTGAACGCCGGATGTGGGTTACCTCCTCAGCCAGACGTCATCACCGCCATCACCGCTGCCGCGACGCTCTTCGAAACCGAAGGTGCGATTGTAGAGCCCATGGCACCCTTCCTCACGCCTGCCATGCTCAACGGCCTCGACCTGTTCTGGCGCGCGCGCGCCTTAACCGATCTTCAGGCGTTGCCAGAAGCGCGTCGTGCGGATGTGCTTCCGTTTATCCGCACTTGGGCGGAAGCAGCTGCAGAGTCAGATGGGCTCCACGTCTATAGAGGCTCCGCTCAGATCTGGGAGATGAAGCGCCAAGGCGCTGCAGCGATGGCTCCGTTCGATTACATTCTAACCCCGACCGCGCCCATGACTGCTTTCGCCGCCGAGCTGCCCTGTCCCACCAACGACCCAGCCCGCCCCTTTGAACACATCGCCTTCACCGTAGCGTTCAACATGACCGAGCAGCCGGCCTCTTCGATCAATTGCGG
>CAXTRP010000215.1:0-5813 GCA_964246615.1 uncultured Caulobacteraceae bacterium
TGGAGCCACAGCCGCTGTCCCTGCCACCCCGATCCACGACAGGGTAGCCCCACCCAGGTTCAGGGCGAGGTTTGCCCACTCCTTGCCCACTGAGACGGTCGGCGGAGGAGCCTGCGGCGTGGCGGCCGCCTGCGCGCCGAGTGGCGGCCTGAGGTTGATGAGGACGAACGGCTGGCCTGGAGAGGAACCCCGGAGCGTCGTGACTCGCCCCCCGGCGAGAACCCGAACGCCCAGGCCACGGGTCTCCGGCACGCTGTCGACCGCGAGCAACAGGCGAGCAGCGTAGCCCGCCTCAGGCGACTTGACCACTTGGGTCGCAGAAGCTTGCGTCGCAGAACCCACCGTCCCTCCAGTACAGCTGTCGTGCCCCATCACCACGCGCCCGTCCACCCTTAGACCTTTTCAAGGGTGACGCTGTCCGAGCGAGTGCGGTTGCAGAGGGGGCATGATCACGCTGAAGCGGGCGCAGCGTGCTCGCCCGAACGACGGAACGGCTCGAAGCGCCTCACCGAGGTCGGATACCGGCAAAAGCAGCTCAGGTTCGACTCCGGCCGCCACCCCGTCTCTCGGTGCTCGCCGACGCCTACTTGTCTCGCTTGCTCTGATCCAGGGTCTTGGTCCGTATCTCGGCTTCCGCCGCGTCCAGCGCCCTTTGCAGCGGCGTGCGTCCGAACTTGGTGCGGTTCGCCTTCGCCTTGGCGGTCTTCTCCGCCTTGGCGCGATCCTTGCGCACCTGGTTCAGGCTGATCGGCTCGGCCATCAGGAGGTGTCCTTCTCAAGGCTGCGCAGAAACGCCGGTCGTGACATGAGCCTCGCCTTGTAGGCCGCGGCGGCCTCGGTTTGGGGCAGGTGCTTGCCGGCCCACTGGAAGGTCGAGCCGACCAGCACGTCTACGGTGCTGAAACGCTCGCCTAGGATGTAAGGACCAACAGCCAGCGTGTCCTCCAGTCGCTTGATCATCAGCTGCGGATCGCCCCACGCCGCGCTGAGGGGGCTGAAGCCCGTAGCGCCCACCGCCTTGACCATAAGCGCCGGCTCCACCACGCCGGCATAGAAGGCCAGCCAGCTCAGGTAGGCCCCACGGCCCGCCTCACCTAGGCCCGGCCCGAGCCCCGCAGCCGGGAAGGCGTCGGACAGATAGAGGCAGATGGCGGCGGACTCGATCACAATCTCACCGTCATGTTCCAGCGCCGGCACCTTCTTCAACGGGTGGATGGCGCGATAGCTTTCCGGCGCGCCGCCTTCGGCCCGGATATCCAGGTACTCGATCTCGTAAGGCTCGCCGATCTCCTCCAGCAGCCAGATCATGCGCGAGGAGCGGGTTTGGGGCGAGTGGTACAGCTTCAGCATGGGCGTATCCTCAGGCCGTCGTTCTCAGTTCTGGCCGGTCGTGGTTCCGCCGGCCTTCTGCTGAGCGATCAGGGAGCGCAGCTTGCCGTCCAGATCGGCCTGCTGGGCGCGGGTATAGACGCTGTAGCGGATGTTGCCGGCGCCGGTCGACGCCGTGATCCCCTGTGGCGAGGCGAACACCACGTGATCCTCGTACAAGCCGGACGCGGTGGGTGCGCCGTGCAGCAGGCGATAGCCTTCCAGGTGCATGGCGCAGGTTTCCAGGTTGTCGTCGTCGAGCCCCAGCACGACCTTCCTGGCCGCCGCGCCCTTGGAGGCGCTCGCGGGCAGGCTGTAGCAGGTGTTGGCGTCGGCCGACGTTGCGGCGCTCAAGTTGTCGTGACAGGCCCCCAGCATCGTCGCCGCCATCACGGTGCAAGCGCAAACCCCGGCGAGACGTGCTCGCGCGCCCCTTCCCCACCGGAGACGTGCAAGCTTGGCCGATACATCGCTCATCGATGGATACATGCACACCCGCCGCTCCACCGACAAGCACGGCTTCCGGTCTCCGCCTCGCGCGGACTTGTTCCGGGTATCATGTTGCGGCGCCCGCCTGGGAGGCGCATCGCCATGGCCCCCAGGAACAAATCCTGGGGAGACGGCCGTCAGTCGATCAGCCCGGGGAGATCATCTTCTCCGGGCGGACCACCTCGTCGAACTGTGCGTCGGTGACATAGCCGCCGCCCACGGCCTCCTGGCGCAGCGTCGTGCCGTTCTTGTGCGCGGTCTTGGCGATCTTGGCGGCGTTGTCGTAGCCGATCGTGGGGGCAAGCGCTGTCACCAGCATCAGGCTGCGCTCCAGAGCCGCCTTGATGTTGTCCTCGCGGGCTTCGATCCCCACCACGCAATTGTCGGCGAAGCTGATCGCGGCGTCAGCCATCAGCCGCACCGATTGCAGGAAGGCGTAGGCCATCACCGGGTTGAACACGTTCAGTTCGAAATGGCCGGACGCGCCGGCCATGGTCAGGGTGGTTTCGTTGCCGAACACCCGGGTGCAGACCATGGTCAGCGCCTCGCATTGGGTCGGGTTCACCTTGCCGGGCATGATGGAGGAGCCAGGCTCGTTCTCGGGCAGGGACAGCTCGCCCAGGCCCGAGCGGGGGCCGCTCCCTAAGAAGCGGATGTCGTTGGCGATCTTGAACAGTGCGGCAGCCGCCGAGTTGATGGCGCCGTGGCTGAACACCATGGCGTCGTGGGCGGCCAGGGCCTCGAACTTGTCGGGCGCGGTGACGAAGGGCAGGCCGGTGATGGCGGCGATACGCTCGGCCACCTTCTCCGCGAAGCCCACCGGCGCGTTCAGTCCCGTACCCACCGCGGTGCCGCCCTGGGCCAGCTCGTACAGGCCGTCCAACGTCAGCTTGATCCGGTGCTCGGCCGACGAGACCTGGGCGGCGTAGCCTCCGAACTCCTGGCCCAGTGTCAGGGGGGTGGCGTCCTGGGTGTGGGTGCGGCCGATCTTGATGATGTCCTTGAACGCTTCCGCCTTGGCCTTCAACGCCGCGTGCAGGTGGGCGAGCGCCGGCAGCAGGTCGCGCGCTACGCCCTCCGCCGCCGCGATGTGCATGGCGGTGGGGTAGGTGTCGTTGGACGACTGGCTCATGTTGACGTGGTCGTTGGGATGGACGGGCTTCTTGGAGCCCATCTCGCCACCCAGCATCTCGATGGCTCGGTTGGAGATCACCTCGTTGGCGTTCATGTTGGACTGGGTGCCGGACCCGGTCTGCCAGACCACCAGCGGGAAGTGCGCATCGAGCTTGCCGTCGATGACCTCCTGGGCGGCGGCGACCACCGTGTTCCCGACCTGCGGGTCGAGCTTGCCCAGCGCCATGTTGGCTTCCGCCGCTGCGCGCTTCACCACGCCCAGCGCCCGCACCACCGGGATGGGCTGCTTCTCCCAACCGATCTTGAAGTTGCCGAGCGAACGCTGGGACTGGGCGCCCCAGTAGACGGCAGCCGCCACCTCGACGGGGCCGAAGGTGTCGGTCTCGGTGCGCGTCGTGGCGGCCATGGGTCTTGTCTCCGGCTGGTGGCGGCGATGTAGCATGGGCTCGCGGCTGATCAACGCCGAGGCCGGCGGCTTGCGGAACGGCCCGTTCTTGCGGTCATTGTCTTTTGCAACATGCGCCGCCCGGCGCCGGAGCCCCGAGCCATGGTCGAGCCGATCACCACCAAGTACGTGGACGTGCAGGACGAGATCCCCGATCCGGCCATCCAGCTGCAGGCCACCCGCGAAGGCGTGGCGGTGGTGCTGCTGAACCGGCCGGGGCGCGGCAATGCGCTGGGCGGCCGCGAGATTGCGGCGCTCACCGAGGCCTTCGTGACCCTGCAGGGGGCGGAGGGCGTGCGCATCGTCTTCCTGCGGGGCGCGGGCGGCGCCTTCAGCCTGGGCAGCGATCCTGACCAGATGCGCGAGACGCTGAGCTTCCTGGAGGAGGACAACCGGCTGCGTTCCCTGGACGTCGCCCACATGCTCCAGGCGCTGCGGGCCATTCCGGCCCTGACCGTGGCGCTGGTGGACGGTCCGGCGGTGGGCATCGGCGCGGGCCTGGTGGCGGCGTGCGACACCGCTGTGGCGACGCGCAGCTCGATCTTCGCCCTAGCCGGTGTGCGACTTGGGCTCAGCCCCGGCTCGCTGGCGCCATTCGTGGTGGAGGCTGTCGGCGCTCGGGCGGCGCGGCGCCTGTTCGCCTCCGGCCACAGCTTCGACGCGGCGGAAGCCTACCGGGTGGGGCTTGTGGACGAGCTTGCCGACGACGCCTCGGCGCTCGATGCGGCCCAGGATCGGCTGGCGCACGACGTTCTGGCCAGCGCTCCCTCGGCCGTGGAGGCCGCCAAACGACTGGTGGACCACGTCGCCGGCCGGCCGCTGGAACGCGCGGTGATGGAAGACGCCGCCCGCAGGTTCGCTCAACAATCGGTGACGTCCGACGCTCGCGAAGGCTTGGAAGCCTTTCTGGCCGAGCGCCGTCCAAGCTGGAATTCCTAGCTTCGCAGGTCTTCGTTCCGGAACGAAGTGTGGGCGCTTCCGCCGCGCGTTGACCCGTGCAGGCAGCGGTCTATGTGAACCGCGTGGCCTTGCACATGATCAAGCTGGTGGTGGGGACCGACACGGTGGAGGACCTGCTCGCCTGGCGGCGCGAGATGCGCGTGCGCGAGCCGGAGTGGAAGGTGCGCACCCGCCAGACGCCCAAGCGCGCGGACGAGCTGGCGGAAGGCGGTTCCATCTACCGCGTGTTCAAGGGCGCGATCCTCTGCCGCCAGCCGATCCTGCGCATCGACACGGTAGGCGAGGGCCAGCAACGCCGGTGCGAGATCATCGTCGCCGAGGAGATCGTCCGCGTGGCCCCCACCGCGCGCCGTCCCTTCCAGGGCTGGCGCTACTTCCTGGATCACGAGGCCCCCTCCGACCTGGACGCCGGAGCGGGGATGGATGCGGTGACGAGCGCGCTGGCGCTGAAGCTTCGGGAACTCGGGGCTTGGTGACCGCTCGCCTCGCCTTGCCGGCGGCGGCTTAACGAGGCGTTAAGCGGCGTTGACCCGCACCCTGCGACTGTAGGACTCTGTCGGCGCGCTGCGTGATCGGGCGCGCAGGATTCGGAGCTTCCGCCATGTCGCAAGCGACAGGCTCGCCGCACACCCCCAGCACGCCCGCCCACGTCATCGTGCTCGGCAACGAGAAGGGCGGCGCGGGCAAGTCGACCGTCGCCATGCACCTGATCTGCGCCCTGCTGCACGGAGGCGCCAAGGTCGCGGCGTTTGACCTGGACCTGCGCCAGCAGTCGGTGAGCCGCTTCTTCTCCACCCGCAAGGCGTGGAGCGCCGCTAACGGCGTGGTCCTGCCGAACCCCATCGTCCAGCCGCTGTCGACCGACGACGCCGCCCTGGCCCGCCGCGACCCGCAGGAGGCGGTGGACCGTTTCCAGGAGGCGTTCGCCCGAGCGCATGCGGAGGCCGAGTTCGTGGTGATCGACACGCCGGGAACCGACAACCTGCTGATGCGCGCCGCCCACGGCCGGGCCGACCGTATCGTCACGCCCATCAACGACAGCTTCGTGGACTTCGACATGCTGGGCCACCTGGACCCGGTGACCCTGGAACTCGCCAAGCCCAGCCTCTACTCCGAGACGGTGTGGGAGGCGCGCAAGACCCGCCTGACCACCGAGCGACGCACCATCGACTGGCTGGTGCTGCGCAACCGCCTCGCCACCACCGAGAGCCGCAACAGGAAACGCCTGGACGAGCGGGTGCAGACGCTGAGCAAGCGGGTCGGCTTTCGCGTCGGGCCGGGCCTGCGCGACCGGGTGATCTACCGCGAGCTGTTCCCTTTCGGCCTGACCATCGCCGACCTGTCGGCCAGCGTGCGCCCGGTGGCCGTCTCCCTCAGCCACGTGGCCGCCCGCCAGGAACTGCGCGCCATAATGCAG
>CAXTRP010000216.1:0-5812 GCA_964246615.1 uncultured Caulobacteraceae bacterium
TCAGCCCGCCAGCGCGGGCTTAAGCGCCTGCTCAGCCCACTGGCGGTAGGTCGTGGCCGTGCGGATCGGTGCGGCGCGTTCCACCTCGTTGTCCATCCCCTCGTTCTTGGCGCGCATCATGTCCACGTAGCCTTTGACAAAGGACGGGCTCATGCCGAAGCTGGCCAGGCGTTCTCCGAAGGCGTCGAAGGGGACCTGCCGGTAGCGCACCTCGCGGCCGGCCACCTCGGAGATGATCGCGGCGATCTCGTTCATCGAGAGGTCCTCGGGCCCGAGCACCGGCACCTCCTCCCGTCCCGTCCAGGAGCGGTCGGCGAGAAGCCGCGCCGCCGCCTCGCCCATGTCGCGCGTGGCGGTGGTCGGCGCCTTCCGGTCTGGGTCAAGCGGCCCCATCATCGCGCCTTGCGCCTTGATGGCGGGGACCTGCTGCAGCGCGTTCTCCATGAACGACGGCATGGCGAGCCCGCGGAAAGCGGCGCCGGTCTCCATCAGGAGGTCGTCCATGCGGATCGACGCGGTGACCAGCCCCGCCTTGTCCTGCCAGGCGGTGCCCCGCCCGAGCGCGGTGACGCTCACCACATGGCCGACACCATGACGGCGGATCGCGTTGGCGGCGGGCCGGGTGAAGTCGACATAGGCCTCGTCCAGCGTCTTGCTGGCGTTGGGCGGAGCAAGCCAGAACACCGAATCGGCGCCCTGGAGCGCTCTGTCGATGACCGCGGCGTCGCCGTGGGACCCCTCCACCACCTCCGCCCGCTCGCGCACCTCTGCGGGCAGCTTGGAAGGATCGCGCGCCACGATGCGCAGGGGTTCGTTCCCGTCGAGCAGGTGCTGGACGACATGGCGGCCGATGTTGCCAGTGGGCGCTGTAATGACGATCATGGCTTTCCCAATATCAGTGATGCTGCTCAGCATGTATCATTGATATCATCCGGCGCAAGGGTTCGGATGGCTGCCTTGCGTGCGAACCGGTAATGGTGGGCATGGCCGCTCGCGACCCGCCCATGTCGAACCCGTTGGAGTCAGACCCGCCCGATGCGGATGGGCGCTCTGCCCTGCGCGCGCGCATCCTGGAGGCTGCGGCCCGTCTCATCGTTGAGGGGGGCGTCGCCGCGCTCACCACGCGCGCCGTGGCCGCGGCGGCGGGTGTTCAGGCCCCCGCCCTGTACCGGCAGTTCGGCGACAAGCGGGGCCTGCTCGAAGCGCTCGCCGAGCACAGGCTGGCCGCCTACGTCGCCTCCAAGTCGCACGTCGCGCCGAGTTCCGACCCGGTGCAGGCGCTTCGCGACTCCTGGGACGCCCACATCGCCTTCGGGCTCGCCGAGCCCGCCGTGTTCGCCATCATCAACGAGCCGGGCCGCGAGGGCCCACCTTCCCCGGCTCAGCAGGCGGGACTGGCCCTGCTCCGCGCCCAGATCCACAAGGTCGCCAGAACGGGCCGGTTGCGTACCACGCAGGCGCGGGCGGCGTCGCTCGTGCAGGCCGCCGCGACCGGGACGGTCATGACCCTGCTGGGAGACGCCGCCGACCAGCGCGACTCCGGCCTGTCCGCCGCCGCGCGCGACGCCGTGATCACGGCGCTGACCCGGGAGGGCGAAACGGCCGCCGACGGCGACGCATCAGCCACCGCCGTCGCGCTTCGCTCCCGGCTCGATGAGCTAGGCCCCCTCACGCCCGGCGAACGGCTGCTGCTGGGCGAACTCCTCGACAAGATCGCGGTCTGATCCGGCGATCTGTCTAAAAGCGACGCCTGGATGTGCAATGCGCCCACCCCGGCTGTCTGCTGCGTCTGCTTGCCGCAGCCAGGGCGCGACAAGGGAGCAGGATGTCGCACCCGAACTCAGCGCCCGAAGCGGTCGTTTACAGTTCTCCATCAAGGCGACATCTGCGCAGTCCATCATGGTCGCTCAGAGCTGCCTTTTCGTCCATGTGAAGCTGAGGTGCAGCCCTGTTGCCTGCGCAGCTGGGCTGGGCAAGACGAAGCAAGATGATGGACCTTTGCGGGAGGACCGTCTCGCTGCCGAATAGCAGACCTCCGCCAGGACTGCCGGGGTGGAAGAGCGACGTCAATTGTGAGACATTGGCCGCTCCATGTTTGGCATCGACATTATCGTCGCTCCGTTCCACGCAGGCGCTAGGTGCTGCCGTGTTGGTAACGGACCCCACCGTCTTTTGCAGGCCGGTCTGGTCAACGCGCTTCGTAGTAGCGGTGCTGAGGCACGAATTATCGAGGTCCCGAGAGTAGACGACTTCGAAGGCGAAGTCGGACGGAGCTTCGAGGTCATGCGTAGGTTGGCGCTCTGCACCTCGGCCGCCAGGCAAGGTGGGCGTTTTCCGCTTGTCCTTGCAGGTAATTGCAACGCAAGCGTGGGCGTATTCGCCGGCCTTGCTGACACCAGCAAGAGTGTGATTTGGTTCGACGCGCATCCAGACTTCGACACACCGGACGAATGCACAAGCGGGTACTTTGATGGAATGGGTGTTGCGACACTCGCTGGACAGTGTTGGCATCGACTTGCAGTCTCAATCCCCGGCTTCCGCCCGATAAAGCTTTCCAACTTAGTTTACTGCGGCATTCGCGACTTCGAGCCGGGTCAGCGAGAGAAGGTAGAGGCGCACAAAATCCGCGCCGTCTACGGATCGACGACTCGTCCAGTCGATTTCGCTCGAGAGCTGGACTCCCAGCTGAGGAGCATCGAAGGACCGCCCTTGATCCACCTTGATCTCGATTGCCTCGACATAGCTGTGGGACAGGCGAACGAGTATGCCGCTCCTGGCGGGTTGAACGGTGATGATTTGGAGGCCTGTATGAAGCTCGCAGTTAAACGAGGGTCGCCCGCAGCCATGACTATCGCGTCTTTCAATCCAGACCTCCCCGGTGCAGACGCCATTGCAGCCGCTGGTATCCGAGCGGCCGTCATGGTGGTGCAGGCGGTACCTTGATCAGAACGCGCTCGAACGGAGTCCGCAATAGATCGAACTAAGTAGGCCCAGCCTGCCGGGGAGCGGACATCGACCCGGTCTCTCAAAATCCCTCGAACTCAAGAGGGCAATTGCGGCTTTCATGGACATCATCCCAACGGCTGAAGCCTGCAGCCATGGTTGGTAGAAACGGGAATGAGCAAATCACTTTCTGCTCGCCGGGCTAAGAGCGGCCCACCATCAGTCTCCACGCTGACGTCGTTCGGGGCGCAGCGTTTGGCGGAGCTTCTGATGGCTGCCGCCAAGAGGGACCCTTCGCCGATGCGGAGCCTCGCCCTGGAGGTGGCGGGGGAGGGCGGCGACGTCGGCGGCGAAATCGATCGCCAGATTGCTCGCCTGCGAAAGTCCACAGGCCTGCTCAACAGCAAGAAGGCGGGATCACTGGCCGGGAAGGTCCGCACCCTCGCCAACACCATCGTCTCGAAGCTCGGTCCTGAAGATGCCACCGGCGCCGCCGAGCGGCTGCTCGCTCTGCTCGATCTCGCGCCTGAGCTGCTGGAACGAAGGACGGCGGGTGGTGACACCCTGGGTGAGGTGTTCCGTGGGCTCAGCGAGCCCATCGGGGCGCTCTTGGCCGCCGTGCCCGAGGGCGACGCCAAATCGAGTGTGGCTGGCTCGGCGTACCGGACCTTCATGGCCGACGGCTATGGTTTAGCGGAAGACCTCATGGGCTGCGTCGCCGCTGCGGTAAGTCCCAAGGAGCGGCAGAGGCTGAAGGCCTTGATCGATGCCGACTGGAGGCGCGGCGGGAAGCTCTCGGTGATCGAGACGGGTCGGCGCTGTATCGCATCTTCAAGAGTGTCGATGCGCTTTGCGCCATTGCGGATGCTGACGGGAATGTAGACGCTTAGGCGGGTCCTGCGAGGTCAGCGCTGCGACGTGTTCATGCCTCGTGACAGCTCTCTCGAACGTCACCTTCCAGGGCTGGACGCCCACTGGGCGGCGGGCGAACGCAACGCCGCTGAGCTATGGCGCGAACTGAAGTCTCTCAGCTTCCGCGGCTGTTATCGCGTGGTAGCAGAATGGGCCACCCGCCGCCGTGCCGACGCCGCCAGCCTGGAGCACCTCAAGCGCACACCCTCCGCGCGCAACGTGGCCCCTGATGACCGCGGCGCGCGACGAACTCTCCCGCGCCCAGACGGTGCTGGTGGCCGCCATCGAAGCCGCGGCGCCGGCGCTTGTGGAAGCCAGAGACATTGTGGACGCCTTCCACACCATGGTGCGCCAGAAGAAGGCGACGGCGCTGGACGACTGGCTTGAGCGGGCCGCCGCCAGCCTGCTTGGCTCCTTCGCGCGCGGCCTCCGAAAGGATCGCCCTGCTGTACACGCGGCCATCTCAAGGGCTTGGTCGAACGCTCAGGCGGAGGGACAAATTACAAAGCTGAAGCTGGTGAAGCGCCAGATGTACGGCCGCGGAAAGCTCGATCTACTCTAAGCCCGCGTCGTCGCCTCCGGCGCGTGACCTTCAGCAAAACTGCGTCAGAGCCAATCTTGGACGCCGGTTTGGAATGCGCCCCTTGGGGTGGACAGGATGAGGCGATGTGATTGACCTTGCTGGCGGGCCTTACAGGAGTGGGGTCGTGGCCAAGCACCGCGTTCACAGCATTGAGTTCAAGCGTTTGGTGGCGGCGGAGTATGCCGCAGGCGAGACATTGTACGGATTGGCCAAGCGGCATGACATCTGCCGTAACCTGATCCGGGTCTGGGTGGCCAAGGCGGAAGCCGGCGAGTTCGACGACGAGCTTGCGTCCGCCAACATGCTGACCGAGTACGAAGGCAGGATCGCTGCACTGGAGCGGCTGGTCGGTCGTCAAGCGCTCGAGATCGAGTTTTTAAAGGGGGCTCTGAAGCAAGGACGCTCGCCGAGAAGCGCGCCTATGTCCGTGATTGCCGGCCCTCTGGTCTCGGCGTCAGCGAAGGCTGCCGGCTGATGGGGCTGGCGCGTTCCACCTACTACGACACGCCTGCCGACACGGACCCGGATACCGAAATCCTGAGCCGGATTAAGGCCATCGGCGAAGAGTTCGAGGCCTACGGCTATCGGCGCGTCTGTGCGGAGCTGCGCCACCAGGGCTTGGTGGTGAACAGCAAGAAGGTGCGCCGGCTCATGCGCACCCACGACCTGCAGCCCAAACGCCGGCGCCGCTACGTTACTACGACCAACAGCGACCACGAGGAGCCGATCTTCCCGAATCGCGCCGCCGAGCTAGTCCCCGACGGCCCCGACCAGCTCTGGGTGGCGGACATCACCTATGTCGCCATTCTCGCGGGCTTCGTCTACGTGGCGGTGATCCTGGACGCCTGGTCGCGCCGGGTGGTCGGCTATGCGATCAGCCGCTCCATCGACACCCGCCTGGCGGTTGCAGCGCTCAGGGCCGCCATCCAGATCAGAGGTCCGCCAGCAGGCTGCATGCACCACAGCGATAGGGGCAGTCAGTACGCCAGCGCCGCCTATCGCAAGGTGCTGGCCGAAAACAATCTCGTGGGCTCCATGAGCCGGAGAGGAAATCCATACGACAACGCGAAGGCGGAGAGCTTCATGAAGACGCTCAAGGTGGAGGCTGTCTATCCGATGGCCTACGAGACCTTCGACGACGTGGCGTCTGATCTTCCCCGCTTCATAGATCAGGTCTACAACGAGCGACGGCTGCACTCAGCCCTGGGCTATCTCAGCCCCGCAGCCTTCGAGGATCAACACGCCCAACAGCGGGTCAAATCCGCCGCCTGAAAGCGTCCACCCCAAGGGGCGCATTCCAGTCAGGGGTCAACTTTGGACGCCGTTTGACAAGCTGAACGGCAAACTCACCGCCGACCGCGCCTTGCGGGACCG
>CAXTRP010000217.1:0-5425 GCA_964246615.1 uncultured Caulobacteraceae bacterium
GACGTCCCGCCGGTCCCCAAGAACGTGCCGGGCGCGCCTGCGGTGAAGATCCAGGTGCTGTCCATGGTGCGCTGCCGGGGAGGCGTGGCGCGTTACGGCCTGACCCATCCGCCGCTCAGTGCAGGCGCCGAGCAGTTCGCGAGCAATGCTCGCGAGGTGGCGGAGGTCAATCCTGCCGATATCCCTCCGCCAAACTCCTCCGCGCTTTCGGATGCGGAGGCGGCGCGCCTGCGGGCCATCGCCGAGCCCCCGGCGGCCCTTCCCACCGGCCCCGCGCTTACCCCGGACCAGGGAAAGCCGCCGGTTCCAGGCGCTGCGCCCACCCCTCGCGCCGCCCGCAGCGCCGTCGCGCACCGCCCCGCGGCTCCTCCACGCGCCCTCTCGCCGCCGGTCGCCGCCCCCGCGGCGGCGGCTGCGCCGACTGCTGCGGCTGCGCCCGTTGTGAGCGCAGCCAGTGTGGCGCCGCCCCCGCCTCCGCCCCAGGCGGACCCGCTGCTCGCCCGCTGCCTATGAGGCCCGACCCCTCCGTCGCAACCGCGGTCGCGCCCCTGCGCGTCGGTCTTGCGGGCTTGGGAACCGTCGGTGCGGGGTTGCTGGAGCTGCTCCGCGCCCGCCCCACCTACATACCGGCCGGTCGCCTCATCGAGGTTAGCGGCGTTTCGGCCCGCTCGCGATCGCGCCCGCGTCAGGTGGACATCTCCGCGCTGCGCTGGTTCGACGACCCCGTGGCCTTGGCCGCCTCGCCGGACACCGACGTCTTCGTGGAGCTGATCGGCGGCTCGGACGGTCCGGCCAAGGCCGCGGTGGAGGCGGCGCTGAGCGCCGGCAAGCCCGTGGTCACCGCCAACAAGGCGCTGATCGCCGAGCACGGCCTGGAACTCGCACGACTGGCTGAGACCAAGGGCGCGTCGCTGTTGTTCGAGGCGGCGGTGATGGGCGGCGTCCCGGCGGTGAAGCTGCTGCGCGAGGGACTGGTCGGCGATGGCGTGGACGGCGTCTCGGGCATCCTGAACGGCACCTGCAACTACATACTGAGCGAGATGGAAGCGTCCGGCCGCGACTTCGCCGAGGTGCTCGCCGACGCCCAGAGGCTGGGCTACGCCGAGGCGGACCCGGTCATGGATGTCGGCGGCTTCGACGCGGCCCACAAGATCGCCATCCTGGCCGCCTTCGCCTTCGGAGCCGCACCCAACTTCGCCGCTGCCCGCGTCGAGGGGATCGAAACGGTGTCGCGCCTGGATATCCAGCTCGCCCGCGAACTCGGCTACCGGATCAAGCTGATCGCTTCGGCCGTGCGGGACGGGTCCGGCGCCATCGTGCAGGTCGCCCCGGCGCTCGTGCCGCTGGAACATCCCCTCGCCCGGGCTGGCGGCGCGCTGAACGCCCTGTTCATCGAAGGCAGCCGCACCGGCAGACTATTCATCCAGGGCGCAGGCGCCGGCGCAGGACCCACCGCTGTCGCTGTCGCCGCCGATATCGCGGACGTGGCGATGGGGGCTTCGCGCCGGCCCGTCTTCCAGCAGCCGGCCTCCACCCTGGCGCTGCTCCCGCCCGGCGACGCCCAGCACAGCGCCTCGAAGGTCTATCTGAGGCTCGTGGTGCGCGACCGGCCGGGCGTCATCGCCAACGTTTCGGAGGCGCTCGCCAAAGCCGCCGTCTCCATAGACAGCTTCCTCCAGCATCCTGTCGGCCCGACCGGCCTGGTGCCGATCGTCCTCACCACCCAGGCGGCGAGCGCGTCGGCCATCGACGACGCGGTGGACCACATCGCGGCGCTGGACGCGGTCACAGAGCGACCGCGGACCATCCGCATCCTCCCCGCCTGAGCTTCGGGTTCGACGATGTAGGTGGCGTCCGACCCCCTCGCAGCGTTAGAATCTGCGGATGCGGGAGACCCGAAAACCTCTGATTCGGCCCTGGATGCTGTCCCAGGCGGGCGCCTGATGGCTGACGGTTTCACCTCCATGGCGTTCCTCGGAGTGGAGCGGTCGCTGACCGGGCGCACCTGGCGGCAGCGGCCAGCCGATCTGGCCCTGGTGCGCAGCCATCAAGCCCGGCTGGGCCTGGACGAGCCGCTGGCCCGGGCCTTGGCCGCCCGCGGCGTAAACGAGGCGGCGGCGCAAGCCTACCTCGCTCCGACCCTCAGGGCGTTGTTCCCCGACCCGTCGTGTTTCGCCGACATGGACCGCGCCGCCGAGATCCTGGTGGACGCCGTCGTCGGCAAGCGCCCTTGCGCGGTGTTCGCCGACTACGACGTGGATGGCGCGACCAGCGCGGCGCTCCTGGTCCGCTACTTCCGCGCGCTCGGCCACCCTCTGGACATCTACGTCCCCGACAGGCTGACGGAGGGCTATGGGCCGAGCCCCGCCGCCTTCCGCAATCTGAAGGCTCGGGGCGTGGAACTGGTTGTGACCGTGGACTGCGGGGCTGCGGCGCGCGACGCGCTGGAGGCCGCGGCCGAGATCGGGCTGGAGGTGGTGGTGATCGACCACCACCTGATGCGTGCGGGTGATCCACCGCCGGCGGCGACGCTCGTCAACCCGAACCGGCCGGACTGCGCCTCTGGCCAGGGCGTGCTGGCGGCGGCGGGGGTGACGTTTGTGCTTCTCGCGGCGCTGAACCGCGAGGCGCGTCGGCGGGGGCTGTTCGTCGCGCGCGCTGAGCCGGACCTGCGGCAATGGCTCGACCTCGCAGCGCTGGGCGCCGTCTGCGACGTCACCTCTCTCACCGGGTTCAACCGCGCCCTGACCGCCCAGGGGCTGAAGGTGATGTCGGCCTGGCGCAACCCGGGGCTCAAGGCCCTGCTGCAGGCGGCGGGAGCGGCGGAAGGGCCGGCCACGACCTTCCACGCCGGCTTTGTCCTTGGGCCGCGGATCAACGCCGGGGGGCGGGTGGGCCGCTCCGACCTCGGCGCACGGCTGCTCTCGACCGACGACCCGGGCGAGGCCGCAGAGCTGGCCGCCGAACTCGATGCGCTGAACGTCACCCGCAAGGCCGTGGAAACCGAGACCTTCGAGGCCGCCGTTCGCGCCATCGAACATGGCTGCAACCTCGATCCCGCCGAGCCGGTGATCGTGGTGGCCGGCGAGGGCTGGCATCCGGGCGTGGTCGGCATCGTCGCCAGCCGGCTGCGCGAGCGCTATCGACGCCCCGCGGTGGTGATCGGCCAGGACCCGGCGGCCAACGTCGGCAAGGGCTCCGGCCGCTCGCAGCCTGGCATGAACCTCGGTCGGGCGGTACAGGCCGCCTTCGACGCCGGGCTGCTGCTCGCCGGGGGTGGCCACGCGATGGCGGCGGGGCTCACCGTGCGGCCTCACCTCATTCCTGAGCTGCGCGCCTTTCTCGGCGAGCGGCTGGCGACCGAGCGGGTGGACGCCCTGGCGGCGGACAGGCTGGACATCGACGCCCTGGTCAGCGCCGGCGGGGCGGGGCGGGCGTTATGGAATGCGTTCCAGCAGCTCATCCCATTCGGTCCCGGCAATCCCGAGCCCCTGTTCGCCGCGGCCGCCGTGCGTATCGAGCGGCCTATGGCGGTGAAAGGCGGCCATGTTCGCTGTTCGCTGGTCGATGATTCGGGCGGCAAGCTCCGCGCCGTCGCCTGGCGGTCGGCGGATACGGAGCTCGGCCGCCGGTTGCTGGCTGGCGATGGCGCGCTGCACGTGGCGGGGCGTCTGCGGCCGGACGACTGGATGGGCCGAGAGGCCGTGGAGCTGGAGATCGAGGACGCCGCCGATCCTCGTCAGCTCGGCTGAGCCAGCGCCGCCCGCAGGCGGGCGCTTGCGAAACTGCCGCCGGGCGCTTGCATCCCGCGCATCGGCTGAGCTATAGGGCGGCTCCTCGCCATGGTCCCTTCGTCTATCGGTTAGGACACCAGATTTTCATTCTGGGAAGAGGGGTTCGACTCCCCTAGGGACTACCACGCTCATGCGTCCAACAATCGCGGGTGACTGACGACTTAACTTGTGTTTCATGGTGCGCATATCGGTGGGTGCCCGCGGGATATTTTGCGGGTCGGGGGGATTGCATGTATGGGGTCGAGGTCGACGACACGGACCCGCTTGAAGAGCCGGTCCGGATCAGTGGTCGGGTGAAGTGGTTCGATGCCGGCAAGGGTTACGGCTTCGTCGTTCCTGACAACCCCAGCCAGACCGATCTTAGGGACGTTTTGCTGCACGTCACGAGTCTGCGCCTAAGCGGGCGCGAGCATGCGTCCGAAGGGGCGATCATCGTGTGCGACGCCATCCGTCGGTCCAAGGGTTGGCAGGTCGCTAGCGTTCACGAGGTCGATGAATCGTCCGCCGTCGCGCCTCTGGAGCGGGTGGACAGCCGAGGGCGATTGGACGGCCACGCCAGCGGCGCCCGGCGGAACGGTCAGGACGCGCCGGAGCGCGGAGGCATGGACAGCCGCCGGACCGTAGAGCCGACAGGGCCTTTTGAGCGCGCCAAGGTCAAATGGTTCAATCGCACGAAGGGCTACGGGTTCGTCGTGCGCGATGGCGCCCCGGGCGACATCTTCATCCACATCGAGACGCTTCGTCGATGCGGGGTGGAGGATCTGCAGCCCGGCGACGACGTCATGGTGCGTTTCGCAGAGGGGCCTAAAGGCTTGGTCGTCGCCGAGATCGACTGCTCGACTGTCGATAGCTGACCTCGGCGGTCGGCTTCGCGTTGCCGTGACGTCCTGCTCGTGGCAAATGGGGCGGTAAGCTGATTTCGGGGCGTAGCGCAGCCTGGTAGCGCGGCTGTTTTGGGTGCAGCAGGTCGCTGGTTCGAATCCAGTCGCCCCGACCATTCGTTACGATAGGCGCGACGGGCCGTGGACCGGCCGCTCGGTTTGCATCAGACGGGATTTCGCATGCTGGCGCGCATCTTCAAGCCTTCCAAGTCCTCCATGTCGTCCGGTCGGGCGCGCACGAAGGACTGGGTGCTGGAGTTCGAGCAGGCCTCGGGCCGTGGAAACGATCCGTTGATGGGCTGGATCTCCTCCAGCGACATGGACGGTCAGGTCAAGATGTCGTTCGAGAGCGAGGCCGAAGCGGTGGCCTACTGCAAAGCCAACGGCATCCCCTTCAAGGTCGCGGCGGAGAAGCCTCGCCGGCACGTGATCAAGGCCTACGCCGACAATTTCGCCGCCAATAGACGAGAGCCCTGGACGCACTGAGCGTCCGTCTTCTCCTCGCGCCCTTAGCTCAACCGGATAGAGCACCCGCCTTCTAAGCGGACGGTTGCAGGTTCGAGTCCTGCAGGGCGCGCCACCTCTTGGGGGGCGAAGTGTAGATCAGACCCAGCCTAGGCGACGGTAACGCTGGCGGCGTTCGATCTGGCGGGCGAGGCGACGCATGGTTCGGAAAACGTCAAGCACAAGGCGACGGGGAAGCGGGACGGTGCTGCGATAGGTCATGGCGGTCTCCGCGGGACTTACGGC
>CAXTRP010000217.1:5447-5778 GCA_964246615.1 uncultured Caulobacteraceae bacterium
AAGCTGGAGAAGGTTCGTCGCCGCGGTGGCCGCCGCGACTCGCTCCCTTCCCGTCCCGAAAATAGCGCGGCGCATACGAAAGCTTGATGACGCCCGCCTTCCAGCGCGTTGAGACTTCGCTAGGAGGTGGCTCCATGGCGGCTGAAAGTGGCGCCGTTCTCGCGAATCCTGCCGGGCAGGGTGCGGATGGCGACATCGAGGTTAGGCCCTAGCCCGCCATAATCGACGTACGACAATCCCACCTGCACCGAAGGCGTCACCCAGCGGCAGTCCAGCCGGTCGAGCCCCCGCCGCGCCGTGTCCTCACAGACCTTTGGCCGGCCGTAGTAGG
>CAXTRP010000218.1:0-5769 GCA_964246615.1 uncultured Caulobacteraceae bacterium
CCCGCAAGCTCGCAGATCGCCTGGCTCGTCCGCTGCTCAGCCCGGCGGTGATCGAGGCCCGCCTGGACGCCGTACAGCACTTCGCCGAGCGCCCGGGCCTCCGCACTCGCCTGCGCGACGTGCTCAAGGCCTCCGGCGACATGACCCGCGCCCTGTCTCGCCTGGCGCTGGGCCGCGGTGGACCCAGGGATCTGGGCGCGCTTCGCGATGGCTTGAGCGCGGGCGAGGGCCTTTGCGCCCTGTTCGCCAGCCTGCACGGCCCCCTCGATGCGCCTCCGCCTCAGGTCGGCGAAGCGCTGGCGGCGCTCAGCCTGTCGGCCCAGCCAGCCCTGGAGCAGCTGTTTCAGATGCTCCACGCCGCGCTGGAGGCCGAACTACCCCAGACCGCCCGGGACGGAGGCTTCATAGCGGCCGGCTATCGTCTGGAGCTCGATCAGACCCGCGCGCTCCGCGACGACAGCCGCCGGGTGATCGCGGCGCTGGAGCACCGGCTGGGCGCCGAAAGCGGGGTCAGCCTTCGCATCCGCCACAACGCCGTGCTCGGCTACTTCGTCGACTGCACGGCGAAACAGGCAGACGCCCTGATGCAGCCGCCGCTGAACACCTTGTTCATCCACCGCCAGACCACCGCCAACCAGGTCCGCTTCACCACCGGAGAGCTCGCCGAACTGGACGCCCGGATTTCGCAGGCAGGCGACCGGGCCCTGGCCATGGAGCAGGAGAGCTTCGAGGCGCTGCGCCGGGCCGCCTGCGATCTGGCTGGAGGCATCGCCGAAGCCGCAGACGCCCTCGCCAGCCTGGACGTGGCCTCGGCGCTTGCCGAGTGGGCGGTGGAGGTGGAGGCCGTGCGCCCGCAGGTGGACGCCTCCACAGCCTTCGAGGCCGAGGGCGCCCGCCACCCGGTGGTGGAGGCGGCGGTACGTCGAGCGGGCCAGCCCTACACCCCCAACGACTGCCGCCTGGACGGGGGCGGTGAGGGCTGCCCCCGACTGGCCGTCGTCACCGGCCCCAACATGGCCGGCAAATCCACCTTCCTGCGCCAGAACGCACTTCTGGCCGTGCTGGCCCAGGCCGGCGCCTACGTGCCGGCGCGCCGGCTGCGGCTAGGCGTGGTGGACCGCCTGTTCAGCCGGGTGGGGGCAGGCGACGATCTGGCCCGGGGCCGTTCCACCTTCATGACCGAGATGGTGGAGACCGCCGCCATCCTGACCCAGGCCACGCCGCGCTCCCTGGTCATCCTGGACGAGATCGGCCGCGGCACCGCCACCTACGACGGTCTGGCCATCGCCTGGGCCTGCGCTGAGGCCCTGCACAACACCAACCGCTGCCGCGCCCTGTTCGCCACCCACTACCACGAGCTGGCGAAGCTTGAGCAGCGGCTGGCCGCCTGCTGCAACCTCTCCATGCGGGCCAAGGAGTGGAATGGGGAACTCGTGTTCCTGCATGAGGCGGGGGCCGGCGCTGCGGACCGCTCCTATGGCGTGCAGGTGGCCAAGCTTGCGGGTGTACCGGCGCCGGTGGTCGCCCGCGCCCGCCAGGTCCTCGCCCGGCTGGAACGCGACCCCAACTCGCCCACCCGCTTGGACGATCTGCCCCTGTTCGCCGCCGCCAAGCCGGCTGAACCTTTAGAACCTACGGGCCTAGTGGCGGGTTTGGCGGCGGTGGACCCCGATGCGCTCACCCCCAGGGAAGCGCTGGAGGCGCTATACCGGCTCAAGGCCTTGAGCCTGCAGGGTCAGCCTTGCCAGGAGGGCCCACCGCTCTAACCTTGGCTCATGCCACAGGGCCTGCGCAGCAATTCTTTCGACCCTCCCGCGGAGGGTTCGGCGTTGCGCGATGCACTGGCGGTGGTGGCGCGGGACGGCGGCCACGTGGAGGCGCGCCGGCGCGAGGTGGTGCGGCTGCTGAAGGTCGCCCTCGAGGATGGCCGATCAAGGGTGCGCGCCAGGCTTGACGCAGGCGCAGGCGGCATCCAGGCCGCCCGGCTGCTGGCCCAGGCGGTGGATGAGGTGATCGTCGCCCTGCACGGCTTTGCGGTCGCCTACCTGTCGCCGGCCGCCTCACCGTTGGCTCAGTCGCTGTCAGTGGTGGCGGTCGGCGGCTACGGACGCGGCGCCATGGCTCCATACTCTGACGTGGACCTGCTGTTCCTGCGTGGAGCGAAGGCGGACGCCGGGGTGGAGGCCGCCATCCAGGTGATGCTCTACACCCTGTGGGACCTGGGGTTCAAAGTCGGCCACGCCTCTCGCACCGTGGACGAGTGCCTGCGCTTCGCCCGGGAAGACCACACCATCCGCACCAGCCTGCTGGAAGCGCGGTGGCTGGCGGGCGACCCGGGGCTCGCGGAAACGCTTAAGCGCCGCTTTCGCAAAGAGGTGGTGGACGGGACCGCCCGGGAGTTCGTCGCCGCCAAGCTGTCCGAGCGCGACACCCGCTACGCCAAGGCCGGCGCCTCTCGTTACATGGTCGAACCAAACATCAAGGAGGGCAAGGGAGGCCTGCGCGACCTCAACACCCTGTTCTGGATCGCCCAATACCTGCACCCGCTGGACCAGCCGTCAGAGCTCGTGCGGCTCAAGGATTTTACCCGGCGTGAGGTGAAGGCCTTCGTGCGCGCCTTCGACTTCCTGTGGGCCACCCGCTGCTACATGCACTTCCTGACCCGAAGGCCCGAGGAGCGGCTCACCTTCGACCTTCAGCCCGAGGTCGCCCGGCTGATGGGCTATGGCGACGTGGACCAGACAGCCTCGGTCGAGCGGTTCATGCGCCGCTACTTCCTGATCGCTCGCGAGGTCGGCGCGCTCACCCGCATCTTCTGCGCCAAGCTGGAGGCCGACCATGCCAAGCAGCCGCAGGGGTTGGCGCGCCTGCTGCCTCGCCGCGCGCCCAAGCGGCGGGAGCTGGAGGATGCCTTCTACGAGGAGGCTGGACGGTTGAACGTGCGGGGCGAACAGGTTTTCGCCGAGGCTCCCGTACGGCTCATCGAGGTGTTCAAGGTCGCAGACGCCAACAACCTCGACCTGCACCCCGCCGCCTTTTCTGCGGTGAATCGGTCGCTGAACCTCATCGGCGCCAAGCTGCGCCGTGATCCGGGCGCCGCCCGCGCTTTTCTGGACGTGCTGGCGTACGGACAGGAGACCTTCCGCACCCTGACCCTGATGAACGAGACCGGGGTGCTCGGCCGCTACCTACCGGAGTTTGGCCGCATCGTAGGCCAGATGCAGTTCAACATGTACCACGCCTACACCACTGACGAGCACACCCTGCGCGGCGTGGGGGTCATCGCCGACATCGCCGCCAAGAGGCTGGCGGCGGACCACCCGCTGGCCGTCAACCTGCTGCCCCTGCTCGCCGACCGGGAGGCGCTGTTCCTGGCGATGCTGCTACACGATACCGGCAAGGGAGGCGCGCCCGGCGGTCAGGCGCTTGCGGGCGCGCGCAACGCCCGCATCGCCTGCGAGCGGCTCGGCCTGTCGGCGGAGCGGGTGGACGCGGTGGCGTGGCTGGTGGAGCACCACCTGTTGATGTCGGAGACCGCGCAGAAGCGCGACCTCGGCGATCCGCGGACCATCTTCGCCTTCACGCGTATCGTCGGCGAGCCGGAGCGGCTGCGCGCCCTGGCGATCCTCACGGCTGCCGACATCCGCGCGGTCGGGCCTGGCGTCTGGAATGGCTGGAAAGGTCAGCTCCTCCGCCAGCTCTACACGGCGAGCGAAGCGGTGTTTCGGGGCGGCCGGGCTTCCGACCTCGCCTTCGAGGCGGTGGACGACGTCCAGCAGGCGCTGGCCGCCAGCGCCCGCCAACGCCTCGTGGCCTCCCTGCCGGAATCGAGCGCAAGCGTCCGCCGGTGGGCCGACAGCATGGAGGACGCCTATTTCGTCGCCTTCCCGGCGAAGGCGCAGGCGGAGCACTTCGCCTTGGTCGTCCGGGCGACCGATAGCGGGGCCGCCGCGTCGGCCAGGCTGATGGCGGATTGGAACGCGGTGGAGATCGCGGTCGCCGCGCGCGACCGGCGTGGCCTGTTCGCCGATCTGGCGGGCGCCATGGCCTCGCTGGGCGCCAACATCGTCGGCGCGCGCGTCTACACCTCGGCGGCCGGTGGCGCACTGGACATCTTCAACGTGCAGGACAGTTCGGGCGCGCCCTATGGCGATGGCGACCACCGCAGCCTCGATCGCCTTATCTCGGCGCTCGAAGCTGCCGGACGAGCGGAGAGCGAGGAGATCGCTTCCTCCCGCCCTGTGCTTGGCCGCGCGGCGGCGTTCGCGGTGGCCCCGCGGGTCGCCATCGACAACGACGCCTCCGACCTCGCCACGGTGGTGGAGGTCTCCGGCCGCGACCGTCCGGGCCTGCTCCAGGGCGTGGCCCGGACGCTGGCTGCGGCCGGGCTGTCGGTCCAGTCAGCCCACATAGAAAGTTTCGGCGAGCGGGCGGTGGACGCCTTCTACGTCACCACCGCCGACGGGTTGAAGCTGTCCGCAGGTCCGGCGCTGGCCGATCTGAAACGTGACCTCACCGCCATCCTGATGGAGATGGAGCCTGAGGTCGCGCGGGTGCGCGCCAAGTCCGCAGCGCGGGCGGGTTGAGGTTGGGAGCCTCTGCGCGGCGGCGGCCGTCTTCCTTGACCCCCTGGTCCGCCCCCGATAGGGCCGCAGCGTGACCGGACCCATGCCGCTGCCCTTGCCCGACGCGCCGGGCCTTGACGCGCCGGCCGCGGACGATCCGCTGTCGGAGGCTATCGCGCGGCCCGCCACCCGCGCCGCGACCGCACCGCCTGGCCCGGCTCAGCCATCGCTGGCGCGCGGCGGTCCGTCGCTGATCCGCTCCTCCATGGTGGTCTCGAGCCTGACCCTGGTCAGCCGGGTGATGGGTTTCGCGCGCGATATCGCCATCGCCGCATTTTCGCGGAGGGGGCGTTCGCCGCCGCCTTCGTACCGGCCTACTCCAAGGCCCTGGCCCAGGAGGGAGAAGAGGCGGCGGACCGGCTTGCCGGCGACGCCATGGCCGTGCTGGCCGCCGCGACGATCGTCCTGACCATCGTAGCCCAGCTCGCCATGCCCTGGCTGATGTACGCCATAGCGCCGGGCTTCGCCCGCAACCCTGACAAGTTCAAGCTTGCGGTGCTGCTGACCCAGATCTCCATGCCGTATCTGCCCTGCATGGCCATCTACGCCCACCTGTCCGGGGTGCTGACGGCTCGGGGCCGCTTCTTCATCTACGCGCTTGCACCGACGTTGCTGAACGTCGGCATGCTGATCGCGGTCTTGCCGACCCACGGCGCGCGTCAGGCCGCGATAGCGGCGTCCTGGGGCGTGCTGGGGGCGGGTGTTGCGCAGGTCGCCCTGCTCACCTGGGGAGTGAAGAAATCGGGCGCCGCTGTGCATTGGACGCTTCCCCGGCTGACGCCTGAGATCAAGGCCCTGATCGGCAAGGCCATCCCAGGCGCTGCGGCCGCCAGCGCAACCCAGATCAACATCTTCATCTCCGGCATCCTGGCCAGCCAGGTGAACGGCGCGCGCACATGGCTGGGCGTCGCGGATCGCCTGTATCAGCTGCCCCTCGGCATGGTGGGCGTGGCCATGGGCGTGGCGCTGCTCCCGCGCCTGTCGCAAGCGGTGCAGGCCCACGACCAGGCTGGCGCGGACGAGGCCATGGACGAGGCGGTGGGCTTCTCCCTGGCCCTGACGCTGCCGGCGTCCGCGGCCCTGATCGCCATGCCCTTCTTCCTGATCGACGGCCTGTTCACCCGGGGCAAGTTCAACAGCTTCG
>CAXTRP010000219.1:0-5760 GCA_964246615.1 uncultured Caulobacteraceae bacterium
GGCATGGCGGTGCGCTTGAATTGGTTGGCGAAGAAACGGCGCAGGAACAGGGCGAGCCAGCGCTTGATCTCGGGGAGGTCGTAGGCCGTGCGATCGGCGGGCGCGATGTCCTGCGGCCAGGCGCCGGCCTCGGCGTCCCGCCACGCCCGCCAGGCGAGATAGGCGATCTTGGACGGCTTGAAGCCGAACCGGGTGAGATAGAAAAGGTTGAAGTCCTGCAGCGCATAGGGGCCGACCATCGCTTCGGTGGACTGGCTCACGCCGTCGTCGCCCGCGGGTACGAGTTCGGGCGAGATCTCGGTTGCCAGCACCCTGCGCAGCACCGCCGCCGTCTCCTCGCTGAACTCGCCGGAGCGGGCGGCGAAGCGGATCAGGTGCTGGATCAGCGTCTTGGAGACCGAGCCGTTGGGATTGTAGTGGCTCATCTGGTCGCCGACGCCGTAGGTGCACCAGCCGAGCCCCAGCTCCGACAGGTCGCCGGTGCCCACCACCAGCGCGTCCTGCTGGTTGGCCAGGCGGAACAGGTAGTCGGTGCGCAGGCCCGCCTGCACGTTCTCGAAGGTGACGTCGGAGACGGCCTCCCCCTTGGCAGAGGGATGGCCGAGGTCGCCGAGCATCTGGCGGGCGGCCGGGCGGATGTCGATCTCCGCGGCGCCGACGCCCAGCGAGCGCATCAGCGTCCAGGCGTTGGCCTTGGTGGCGTCGGACGTCGCGAATCCCGGCAGGGTGTAGGCCAAGATGTTGGTGCGCGGGTGACCCAGCAGGTCCATGGTCTTGGCCGCGACCACCAGGGCCTCGGTGGAGTCCAGGCCGCCCGACACCCCGATGACGAGCTTCGACAGCCCGGTCGCGCGCAGCCGCTCGGTCAGGCCCTGCACCTGGATGTTCCAGGCCTCGTAGCAGTCCGCTTCCAGCCGCGCGGGATCGGACGGCACGTAGGGGAAGCGCTCCACCGCGTGCATCAGCGCCAGCGCCTCGGTGGGCGGGTCGAAGTCGAAACCGATGCGGCGGTAGGGCGGGCGGCCCGGCGCGGTCTGGGCCAGGGCGTCGCCGAAGCTGCCGGTGCGCAGGCGCTCCTGCCGAATGCGGCCGACGTCGACGTCGGCCAGGCAGAGCGCGTTGGCCTTGGGGAACCGCTCGGTCTCCGCCAGCAGGGCCCCCAGCTCAAAGATGCTGGCATGTCCGTCCCAGGCCAGGTCGGTGGTGGACTCGCCCGGACCGGCGGCGGAGTAGGCGTAGACGGCGCTGCACCGCGCCGACTGCGAGGCGCAGAGCAGCCGCCGGGTCTCCGCCTTGCCGATGACGATGTTGCTGGCCGACAGGTTCAGCAGCAGCTCCGCGCCCGCGGCGGCGGCGGGGCCGCTCGGCGGGGCGGGGGTCCAGACGTCCTCGCAGATCTCCACGTGGAAGGTGAAGGGGCAGGGGCCTCGCGCCTGGAACAGCAAGTCCAGGCCGAAGGGCGCGCTTCGGCCCGCCACCGTGATCTGCGCGCAGGCGACCCCTGCGCCGGACGCGAACCAGCGCCGCTCGTAGAACTCCCGGTAGTTGGGCAGATACAGCTTGGGGACGACGCCCAGCACCTCGCCCCGGTGGATCACCACGGCGGTGTTGAACAGCCGCCCCTCGTGCGCCAGCGGCGCGCCCACCACCAGCGCCGGCAGGCGCTCACGGCTGGCCTCCACCAGGCGGGCGAGCTGGACCTGTACGGCGTCCAGCAGGGTCTCCTGCAGCAGCAGGTCGTCGATGGCGTAGGCGCTCACCCCCAGCTCCGGGAACAGCAGCACCGCCGCCCGCGCCGCGTCGCCCTGCTCCACCAGCGCCAGCATGTGGTCGGTGTTGTAGGACGGGTCGGCCGGCCGCAGGCGCGGCACGCAGACGCCGAGCCGGACCAGGCCGTGGCGATAGGGGCTGTCGAAGGCGATGGGCGTGGCCATGGCTCCACTTTCCGCCCACCCGCGCAGGGGGGCAAGCGGGGTCGTTCTGCTTGCGCGGCGCGCCGTGAGGGAGGTGGCGACTCGGCCGGCCTGTGGCATAGCTCCGCGATGCTGTTTCGCCGGTCGCCGCCGCGCCTGCCGGCGCCGCGTCTCCAGCCGGGCGACGTGGTGCGGGTCCAGGGCTCGCCCGTGCGGCTGGCGGTCAACCCGCGGGCGCGGCGCATCAGCCTGCGGCTGGACGGCGGCCGGCGCGAGGTGGTGCTGACCGCGCCCGACGCCCGGCGGCTGGCCGAGGCCCTGGCCTTCGCCGAGACCCGCAGCGGCTGGATCGCCGAGCGTTTGGTGGAGCTTCCCGCGCCGCTGGCCTTCGCGCCCGGCGCGGTGATCGAGGTGCTGGGCCGCCCCTGCCGGCTGGAGCGCGCGGCCATGCGCATCCGCCCGGTGTTCAAGCCGCAGACGCTCGAGGAGCCCGCCTTCGCCCGGGCGGTGCAGCGGGGCCTGCGGGGCGAGGCCCTGGCGCAGCTCAGCGCCTGCACAGCCCGCCACTGCGCGGCCCTGGGCGAGCCCATGCCGCCTGTGACGCTGCAGGACGCCCGTTCCCGCTGGGGCTCCTGTCGCAAGGCGAGCCCAGGCGCCCCCGCCGCCATCCGCTACAACTGGCGTCTCGTCCTCAGCCCGCCCGAAGTGCTGGACTACGTCGCCGCCCACGAGTGCGCCCACCTGGCCGAAGCCAACCACGGCCCCCGCTTCTGGACCCTGGTCCACCGCCTCTACGGCGACCCGGCCCCCGCCCGGGCCTGGCTGAAGCTGCACGGGGCAAGGCTCCACGCCGTGGGGGGAGCTTGAGGTGGGCAGTCCGCTTGGCGGAGTTAGGCAGATGTCTGCTGAGGGTGGAGAGCTACCGAAGCGCTTGACGCGTATAGGTCGTAGCCGCAGCCTCTGGCGGCTCACCCGCTTAGAGAAAAAGGTTCCGATCCGTGGGGACGTGGTGGACACTCGTTTGTGGCTCACACCTGGCCAGAGATTAGGCGCGGAGGGCAACGTGCACGATGATGGGCTTCTTGGCCTCAAGATATTGGTAGGCACCGCCGGTACCATAATCGGCGCAATAGTTGTCGCATTTATGGTAGCGGCAATCTTTGGCATCGGACAAGGCCGGACGCTCGTTCCTCGTAGGGGGCCAGTCACTGACATCTGGCTATACCGACGAGACAGCCCACTCGTATTCTGGGCAGTTGTGTTGATAGAGATCATAGTCTTCCCAACGATGGGCCTCTTTATACTTAGGAAAATTTGGTGGATTATCGCTTTTCACTCCAGCGCTCGATGAGCCGTCACTCATTCTTCTGAGAGAGTCGGCTATGAGTCGAACCCGGCCACCGCCTTCGGGCGGAAAGTCACCGTTCCTTGAGGCTCAGGCATCCTCTCGCAGAGCGGACGTCGTGAACGTCTGAGTTGGGTGAAAGCCGGACTCAGCAATCCTATCGGCGCAGCTTGGCGACAACCTTCGTGACCGCTGCGATGACTGCGCCGGGCTGTTCAACCTGAATGTAATGGCCCGTCCCGGCCACGATGATGGACTCCCCGGACGTCGAACGGGCAGCGAGCTTATCGTGCCCCTCTTTCCAGAGCCGGTGTTCTTCGGGATCGCTCATGTCGCCGCGCTCAGCCGTTAATACGACTATTGGCTTATCGCCGAACAGCCGAGCGCTACTGCGTTCTTCCTGACTATCGACGTCCCTCCCTGGTGTAGAGGCATTCATTTCCTCTAGCTCTGAGAAGACGGTTTCATAGCGATAAGGGCGTAGATACTGGTGCATAAGGAACGCAATCTCGGCTGCGGTTCGGGTCGGCGCAGCGCCGAAACAGCCTTGCGGGTCGGCAGCCGTAAGCTTTTCTCTCCAAGCTAAAGAAGCGCACCTCAGGCTCTCGGATTGAGTCTGATCATATGCTGCTTGATCGTCCACTTTCCCAGCAGCACTCCTAGCCGGATTACCCTGACCCGCAAACGAAGGATCAATTAGGACCAAGCCTGCAACCTGATCGGGATAGAGGTCTGTGAAGAGTGTGGAGATAAGACCGCCAAGCGAGTGACCAACGAGAACAATAGGCCCTTTTACCCCCGCACTGGTGAGAAGGACGTGCAGATCGTTCACAGCAGCTAGCGCAGTTCTCGATCCGTCTACTGGATCACTGAAGCCATATCCTGCGCGGTCATAAAAGCAGGTTCTTGTTAGGGCCGAGATAGAAGGTTGGACCTTCTGCCAATGAAGAAGATTCCCGCCCAGCCCATTCTCGAACACCACGGTCGGGTAGCCTTGTCCTGCGCACACCATGTTCATTGCACGGCCACCTGGGAGAAGGATGAGGTGCTTCTCCATCAAGATCGACTGCGTGAGCGTTTCAGCCGCCATGCTCATCGGGGCCAAGAAGATCATGGTCACGACGAGCGCGATACAACGACCGAACATGACCGTGCCTCCAGGCGCTGAGTAGTCGGCTCACGTCTGCTCCCGGGCGTAACGCCAGTACAGTTCCCGCGCCCGCAGTGTCGTGGGGCCGATCGGCAACTCTCGCCCGTCTATGCCGGTGATCGGCGCGACCTTCTGGAAGTTGCCGGTGGAGAAGATCTCGTCGGCGGCGAGGAAGTCGGCGTAGGCCAGGGTGCGTTCCACCACCTCCACGCCGTCGGCGCGCAGCAGGGCGATGACGCGCTGGCGGGTGATCCCGTTCAGGAAGCTGCCGTTGGGAACGGGCGTGTGGGCGACGCCGCCCTTGACCATGAAGACGTTGGCGTTGGCGAGTTCGGCCACATCGCCCTGCATGTCGGTCATCAGGCAGTTGCCGAAACCGCGGGCGGCAGCCTCCCGCAAGGCGCGCGCGCCGTTGGGATAGAGCGCGCCCGCCTTGGCCTCCACCGGCGCGCAGTCCGCGCTCGGCCGGCGGAAGGGAGACAGCGTGACGGTGGAGCCCGTGGGTTTGGGCAAGGCGGCCGCGTACAGGCAGAGACACCAACGGGTGGAGGCGGGATCGAACATCACGCCGCCGCCAAGCCCGCTGTCGGCCCAGTACATGGGGCGGATATACAGGTCGACATCGGGAGCGAAGCGCGCGGCGCCCTCCCGCACCAGCGCCATCCAGCGCTGCGTCGTCACCACCGGCTGCAGGCCGAATACCGTGGCCGAGCGGTTCACCCGCTCGCAATGCTGGTCGAGGTCGGGGAAGCGGCCACCCATTCGCCGCGCCCCGTCGAACACGGTGGAGGCTAGCCACGCGCCATGGGTGCGCGGACCCATGATGGCGACGTTGCCCTCGCACCAGGCGTCCTCAAAGAAGGTCCAGGTCTGGGACAGCGGCGCAAGGGTCGTGATTTCCGGCATCTTCGGCTCCGCGGGGGCGCCGCCGCAGTGTCGCCGTGAAAGGTAAGCGGGGGCATAAGGGCGCCTGAGCCCAGCGCTTTTAGGCCGGGACGAGCATGGCGGCACGGAGCTTGCTGGGACGCGGCCAGAGGACGCCGTCATGACCCTTCCCGCCGCAGCTGCGCCGACGCCACCGCCCGAGAGCGACGGCGACTGGATGCGCGACCGGGTGGTCATCCACAAGGTGGTCGTGGCGCTCAAGGCCGCCCATCCCGCCCTGTCGGACCTGCTGGACGAACTCGCCCGGGCGCACGGCAGCCTGCATTCCCTGACCGTGCGGCCCATGGGCCGGGCGAGCGAGGCCGTGCTGCAGGCCACGCGCCTGACGCCGGACGCGGCGCGTCGGCTGGTGGACCGCTTCGCCGCCCACCCGCAGGTCGCCTGCGCCTCGATCGAACACATGCTGG